>JAFRNK010000078.1 GCA_017430225.1 Clostridia bacterium
CAAGAAAGCCGACAAGCAGCGGGCGTCCTACTACAACTATTACGCGACCGGCACCTGGGGCGACGTATCCAACTACGACCTGTGCGTTGATACCGGAACCCTGGGCATTCCCGGCACGGTGGAGCTGATCAAGAAATGTGTACGGATCCGGGAAAAGAAGCTGGAAAACGGCGAGGAAGCGTGGTAAGACGCTTCACGGCGCTGCTTCTGGCAGCGTTGCTGCTGAAAGGCACCGGGGCAGGGGCAGAGCTGCAATGGAAGCAGAACACGGAGGGGCAGCGGATGCTGCAGGACTTCGTAATTCGGGCGAACGACGCGCTGCTCGCTTTCGGGGAGCAGGAGGTCAACAGCCTCTTTGAGGAATACAACAGTTTTGCGGTGTTCGGTATCACGGATCAGCAGGACGCAGAGGTACCGGAAGGGGTGGAGCTGACCTGCCGGATGGGTGAGGATACACTGTACAGCCTGGAAGTGCGGGTGAACCAGGCGGAAAGATTTCCCGGAATTGCCTCGGCCTTCCTGATGGCAACGGACTCCGCTCTGACCATGGAGGCTGCCATCAGGGATCCCCTGGACAGGGCACGCAAGGCGATGCAGCACCCTGAAAACAGCTTTGAGGAACCGGTGGACGATCTGAACGGTACCTATACACGGGTCTACTATGCCTATTTTCCTGACGAGTATCATGACGGAGCCAACTGGCTGCAGATGACGATTATCTTTCCACAGAAGGCTTACTGGGAGACCGCCGGGCTGGAAACCGAGGACAGCGGGGAGAAGTCTCCAAGTGTGCCGGAAGACGCAGATCCGGAATATGAAGGCTACTTCAGCAGCGACGACTACAGCCATTACGAAGTGTTCAGCACAGCCACGCCGGAGCCGGACAGCGCCGCCAAGGAATACGACAGCGTATGGAAGTAAGCAGATAGACTCTGATATGGAGAATTGTTGTTTTTGTGTAGTTTATCGGTAAGCACATTGAAGAACAGCGCCGTGAGGTTTACAATGCTTTACGGCGCTGTTTTTTGCGCCTGAATAAACACGGCAGGAGCAGTATATGGCCAGAATTCAGATGAAAACCCCGCTGGTGGAGATGGACGGAGACGAAATGACCCGGGTGCTCTGGGCGGAAATCAAGGAAAAGCTGATCGAGCCCTTTGTTGAGCTGAAGACGGAATACTACGACCTGGGTCTGAAGCACCGGGACGAGACAAACGACCAGGTGACGATCGACAGCGCGAACGCGGCGTTGAAATACGGCGTGGCGGTCAAATGCGCGACGATCACGCCGAACGCCCAGCGGGTTGAGGAATACAAGCTGAAGGAAATGTGGAAAAGCCCGAACGGAACGATCAGAGCCATGATGGATGGCACCGTGTTCCGGACGCCGATCCTCGTGAACGGCGTGCACCCCACAGTGCGGACCTGGAAGAAGCCGATCACCATCGCCAGGCACGCCTACGGAGACGTGTACCGGAACAGCGAAATCCGGGTACCCGGGGCCGGGAAGGCGGAGCTTGTGTTCACCGGGGAGGACGGGCAGGAGATCCGTCAGACCGTGTTCAATTTCAAGGGACCGGGCATCGTGCAGGGCATGCACAACCTGGATGGGAGCATTACCAGCTTCGCCCACAGCTGCTTCAAGTACGCGCTGAGCGTGAAGCAGGATCTCTGGTTCTCCACAAAGGATACGATCAGCAAGACCTATGACCACCGGTTCAAGGACATCTTCGCGGAAATCTATGAAAAGGATTACAAGGAAGCGTTTGAGAAAGTCGGGATCACCTACTTCTACACGCTGATCGACGACGCGGTGGCGCGGGTCATCCGCAGCGAGGGCGGCTTTATCTGGGCCTGCAAGAACTACGACGGAGACGTGATGAGCGACATGATCGCGACGGCCTTCGGCTCCCTGGCCATGATGACATCCGTACTCGTGACGCCGAACGGACAGTTCGAGTACGAGGCGGCCCACGGCACCGTGACCCGGCACTCTTACCGCTACCTGCAGGGCGAGGAGACAAGCACAAATCCCGTGGCGACGATCTTCGCCTGGAGCGGCGCGCTGCGCAAGCGCGGCGAGCTGGACGGCATCACGGAGCTGCAGCAGTTCGCGGACCGGCTGGAGCAGGCCACACTGGACGTCATCAATGACGGAATCATGACGAAGGACCTGGCACTGCTGTATGAAGGGGAAGCCCGGGCCGTGACCAGCCGGGTGTTCCTGGAGGAAATACAGAAGAAACTGATAAACGCGTAAATCCCTTCAATACCGGATTATACATGACTGAACAGCTTGACGCGGAGCACCGGGAACGCTATAATAATACCAGATTACCTGGGGTTCGCGACAGCTTTTCGGTTTTCCCCACATTTCAAAAAATGGAGCCCGGGTCCACAGAGCGCAATGTCATGCCCCCGTTTTTAACGCCAGGGGACGGCAGAAACGTTCGGCAGGGCACCAGCCTGCTAGACATAGCGGGTGAAAAAACGAGAGCATCGGCTCCCTGGGTAACCCAACATGTTCTCCGGTTTTCCGGAGAACATTTTTACATATGCGCAGCCGGACGCTCCGGCCGGAAAATAATTTGCATCACCGGCGGAAAGCCCCCTTTCAAGAAAAGAAATTCTATGATATACTGAACAGGATTATGAATTCCCTTGTGCGCGGGAAGAAAAGGAGCCCATAAAATGAGAAAGATCGGCGTATTGACCAGCGGAGGAGACAGTCCGGGAATGAACGCCGCGGTGATGTCCGTTGCCCGCAGCGCGGCGCTGTACGGCATTCCGCTGATCGGCATCAAGCGTGGATATAACGGCCTGCTGAGAAAGCGGGAGAATATAAAGGACGACCTGCAGGAGCTGAACCTTGAAACCGTGCTGGATATTGCTGATACCCCCGGCACGTACCTGCGGACCGCGCGGTGCGACGAGTTCCGCGAGGAGAAATACCGCGCGATCGCCGTTAATACCCTGAAGGAAATGGAGATCGACGGTCTGGTCGTCATCGGCGGCGACGGCAGCTTCAACGGCGCCCGCTGCCTGTGTGAAATGGGTATTCCCTGCGTGGGCATTCCCGGCACGATCGACAACGACCTGGGATACACTGAAATGACCCTCGGATACGACACCGCCGTGAACGTATGCGTGAACGCGGTGCGCGCCATCCGGGCCACCAGCCGCAGCCATGACCGGCCCCACATTGTCGAGGTGATGGGCCGCCACTGCGGCGACATCGCACTGACCACCGCCGTCAGCACCGGCAGCGAGATCGTGATCGCTCCCGAGGTGCCATGGAAGGTCGAGGACATCGCCGTCAAGCTGAACCGCCAGCTGGACAAGGACAATCCCCGGGCAACGATCATCATTGCCGAGGGCGCCTACGAAAAGATGGCTCCCTTCGATCTGTACGGATTCCTGACAGCCAATGGCAAGATGTGCTACGAGGGTGAGCCCATGAGCGCAAACCGCCTGGCCTCCGTGCTGAAACGGATGTGCGGCGGCGCCGAGGTCCGCAGCACTGTGATCGGCTACACGCAGCGCGGCGCCGAGCCCACCGCCCGCGACAGTGCCTTCGCCTTTGAGGCCGGCAACCTGGCCGTGCGCCTGCTGCGCGATGGCATCAGCAACCAAGTGATCGGCATGCAGATGGGCCGGGTTATGTACATGCCTATTATGGAAGCGCTGCAGTACCGGAACATTTTCAACCGGACGCTGTACGACCTGGTGAATTCCCTGTAAAAAATCTGCTCCCATTGCCTGAAAAGGCTTGACAGGAGAGATGAAAACGCATATAATACACGCTGTTTGAAAGCAGAGGCATGCCTGTCTCTCACCTTGCGCGGCCTGCGCCGCCGGGTAATCGGCAGACTTTTCCCGAAAGGGAATCGGATGAGCGAATGAGCGACGGGCAGACTGCCCGCCGCTTTTACATTACTTAGGAGGTGCATGGACATCGCAACCGAACTGTTGATTAACGAGGCTATCCGCGACAGAGAGATTCGCCTGATCGATGAAAACGGCGAACAGCTTGGCGTCATGACCACGCAGCAGGCACTGGCCCTTGCGGAAGAAAGAGGATACGATCTGGCCAAAATCCAGCCGTCCGCTGTTCCGCCTGTATGCAAGCTGCTGGACTACGACAAATACCGTTATGAGCAGTCCAAGCGGGAGCGTGAGAACCGCAAGAATCAGCGCGTTGTCGATATCAAGGAAGTGCAGCTGTCAGCCACCATCGAGGAGAACGATGTGAACACCAAGGCCAAGATGGCGATCCGCTTCCTGGAGAACGGTGACAAGGTTAAGGTCTCCATTCGCTTCCGCGGCCGCCAGATTACCCACAGTGAAATCGGACTGAAGGTCATGCAGGACTTCGCCGATCGCTGCAAGGAAGTCAGCATGGTGGAACGCCGCCCGCTGCTAGATGGCCGGAATATGATTATGGTCCTGGCTCCCAAGGCACTGAAGGCTTCCTTCGCCGAGAAGAAGGCTAAGAAGGAAGCCCAGGCCAAGGAGAATGCCGCCCCGCAAGAGGCGCAGGAGTAAACCGCATCGGAAGGAGGATACATCCCATGCCCAAACAGAAATCCCATCGCGGAGCTGCAAAACGCTTTTCCTTTACCAAGTCCGGTATTGTCAAGCATAAGCAGATGAACGCCAACCATCAGGTTCGCCTGAAGACCACCAAGAGGACCCGTCACCTGCGGAATCCCGGCATCGTGGATAACGCGGCTGAAGCACGCACAATTCATAAGCTGCTGCCTTACAAATAAGGTGTAAGATTCTGCAAGGAGGATAAACAATCATGGCACGCATTAAAAGGGCTGTTAACGCCCATAAGAGCCGCCGCAAGGTAATGAAACTGGCGAAGGGTTACTGGGGAGCAAAATCCAAGCAGTACCGCGCCGCAAAGGAACAGGTTGCCCGCAGCCTGCGTTATGCATATGTTGGCCGGAAGCTCCGGAAGCGTGAGTTCCGTCGCCTGTGGATCACCCGTATCAACGCCGCCGCGCGTCTGAACGGCATGAGCTACTCCACCTTCATCAACGGCCTGAAGAAGCATAACATCGACGTGAACCGCAAGATGCTGGCTGATCTGGCTGTGAGCGACGCCGAAGGCTTCGCCAAGCTGGTTGAGATCGCGAAGAGCTGAGCGATCCGTAAATCCACTTTTAAGCTGCCCAAAGGCAGCTTTTTTTATGCTTTTTGTGCTTTTTTTGTTGGTTTTTTACCTTGACAGCTAAAATGGGAAGCATATAATAATACGCAGGTACGTACAAATTACAGGCCGTTTTACAACTATTCAGAACAGTGGAACGCAGAGGAGGCACCCGGAATCATGATTTATTATGTCAACATTCAGGCCGGCCGGGAAGGCAACGGCAGCAAGGAAACCCCATTCCGTCACATCGACGACGCGGCAAAGGTCGCCCGCCCCGGGGATAAAGTCATCGTCGCACCCGGTATCTACCGTGAAAAGGTTACGCCGGTTTTCGCCGGAACCGAGGAGAACCGGATTGTTTATCGGTCAGAGAAGCCGCTTGGCGCCGTGATCACCGGCAGCGAGGAGGCGAAGGGCTGGGAGAAGACAGAGGACGGACTGTGGAAGATCAGCATCTGCAACGGGATTTTCGGGGATTACAATCCCTACACCACGTTTGTATGCGGCGACTGGTATTTCGCGCCGACCATCCGGCACACGGGCTGCGTGGTGATGAACGACCGGATGATGTATGAAACGACAAGCCGGGAAGCCTGCGCCAAGGCCGAGCCGGATCCCTGCAGCTGGGTGAAGGAGGAGAGCGTGTACCAGTGGTACACGGAGCAGGAAGACGGAAAGACCGTGATCTACGCCAACTTCCAGGGCAAGAACCCGAATGAGGAACAGGTTGAGATCATCGTGCGGCGGAACTGCTTCATGCCGGACGAGAACGGTATCGGATACATCACGGTGAGCGGGTTCGACATCAAGAACGGCGCCACCACCTGGGCGCCGCCCGCCGCCTACCAGGACGGCCTGATCGGCCCGCATTGGAGCAAGGGCTGGATCATCGAGGACTGCGAAGTGCACAACAGCCGCTGCTGCGGCATCAGTCTGGGCAAATACCGGGATCCGGAAAACGACATGTACTTCTATACGAAGCACGTCAAGAGCCCGACCCAGATGGAGCGTGACGCGGTATGCCGCGGCCAGTATCACGGATGGCTGAAGGAAAAGGTCGGCAGCCACATCATCCGCCGGTGCCATGTGCATCATTGCGAGCAGACCGGTATCGTCGGCCGGATGGGCGGCGTGTTCAGCACGATTGAGGACTGCCACATCCATCACGTCTGCAATACCCAGCAGCTGGGCGGCGCGGAGACAGCGGGCATCAAGTTGCACGCGGCCATCGACGTGACGATCCGCCGGAACTGGATCCACAACTGCATTATGGGTGTATGGTGCGACTGGGAGGCCCAGGGCGCCCGGATCACCCAGAACGTTATGCATGACAACTGGCCGACCGAAGGCGCGGAAAAGGCCATGGGCGCCATGTTCAGCACAGACGTGTTCATCGAGGTGGGCCACGGCCCGACGATGATTGACAACAACGTTCTGCTGAGCCCGGTGAACGTGACGATCCCCAGCGAGGGAATCGCCTGCATCCACAACCTGATGCTGGGCAGCTTCTCCCTGATCAACAGCGGCGTGGACAGCGTTGTCAACGGGCAGCGGGAGCCCCGGTACACGCCCTATCATATCCGCCAC
>JAFRNK010000079.1 GCA_017430225.1 Clostridia bacterium
GAAGCGAATTTCTCCGACGATATGCCGGAACTCAATGTCGACAATCCCCGCGTCTATGATACGGTGCTCGACGTCGCCAGACACTGGCTCGATATGGGCGCCGACGGCTTCCGCTTCGACGCTGCGAAGTATCTGTATCTGAACGACCACGCGAGAAACCTGGAGTTCTGGACACGTTACCTGAATGACCTGAGGGCGATCAAGCCTGATCTGTATACCGTAGCGGAAGTGTGGGACGGCGAAGGTATCACGGACATGTACCTGCCGGCGATCAACTGCTTCAACTTCGCGACCAGCCAGACGAGCGGCCTGATCGCGGAGACCGCGCACGCCGGCGATGCCAACCGCTATGCTGCCTACCTGGAGCGTACGCTTGGTCGGATCCATACGATCAATCCTGACGCGATGAATATCCCATTCATCGCCAACCACGATACGGACCGCGCTGCCGGTTACCTGACCACTGCGAGCGGCCAGATGCAGATAGCGGCGAACCTATACCTGCTGTCGCCTGGCTCTCCTTTTATTTACTACGGAGAAGAAATCGGCCTGCGCGGCTCCCGGGGCGGCGCGAACACGGACGCGAATCGGCGCCTCGCGATGGTGTGGGGCGACGGCGATACGATCCAGGATCCGCCCGGATCGACCTACAACAAACAGACCGACTTCACTGTCCAAAAACAAAAAAGCCGCAGCGACAGTCCGCTGACTTACTATAAGCGCCTGATCATGATCAGGAAAGCGCATCCCGAAATCGCGCGGGGGGAACTGACTGCGCTGAGCTTCAGCAATACCAAGGCGGGCGGCTACCTCTGCACATGGCAGGGACGTTCGGTGGCTGTACTGCACAATACGACGCAGAGCACGGCGAAACTGACCCTACCGGAAGATTTGAAGGTCAGGATGTGTGAATGGATCGGCATGGGGGAAGCGAGCCTCGACGGCAGTACAGTCACCCTGGACGGGCAGACCAGCGTCATCCTTCAGGTTGAATGATTCCTAAAGCTTCCTGTACCGGTCGGCGAGCGCTTTCTGTTTTTCTGAGGATGGCTCTGCATAGCCGGCATGGTTGAATATATCCAGCCTTTGAAAAAGGCCTGTCAGCCGAACCTGGTTGCGCTGGCGGTTCAATTCGCGTCGCTGCTGATCATGCAGCGGCGCGAATGTGTTATACGGGGCATGACGGTGCCGGTCCCGTCCTTTGACGCGGTTCATATACCAGAGAGCGAGAGATATGAGCGCAAAAAGCAGATAAGCTGCCGTGAGGATCATCAGAATGTTCCCCTGGACGAAAAACTGGACGATCAGTACGGCCGCTGAAATCATCCGGACGACCAGCAGTCCGGCATGCCAAGACGCAAAAAAACGCCCGTACAGCCAATTGCGGATGCCGAGCGCGCGCAGGAATGCCGGCAGAGAAGCATTGATCAGCTCTGCCTGGGCGAATTCAAATGCGCTGTAAAACAGGCAGCTGAGGCGCATGCCTGACCAACAGAGCATATATACTGCCGAAGAAGTCATAAGCAGTCTGAACGCCCAATCGAGCATAGGGTCATTCTCCCTCAGGGAAAAGGTCCTGATTGCGCTGGCGATAGTCTTTGATCGCCACGCGGGCCAGTTCGTCGCAGCGATTGTTCAGGGGATTGTCAGAGTGTCCTTTGACTTTGTTGAAAGTGACTTCATGCTTTTTGAGCACGATCAGTAGCAGCTTCCAAAGGTCTTGATTGGCGACAGGATCCCCGTCCGCGTTCTTCCAGTTCTTTTTGATCCAGCTGTCCAGCCAGTGCTGGTTGATAGCGTCTACCACGTAGGTCGAATCGGAGAAAACCGATACGCGGCAGCGGGTTTTGAGCGCGCCGAGCCCGCTGATCACAGCAAAGAGCTCCATGCGGTTGTTGGTGGTCGATCCCATGGATCCGGAAAGTTCCTTCTGGTGTTCGCCGTAACTGAGTATAGCGGCCCAGCCTCCCGGACCGGGGTTTCCTGAGCAGGCACCGTCTGTATACAGGATAACGTGCTTAAGCTGCTGATTAGTTTCCATAGTTTCCTCAAAATCAATCAGGCTGTATGACCGGTGATACGAATTTTTCCATGACGTAGCCTTCCAGGACGTCTGTGCGTACGTGCAGCCAGTCCCCGGATTCGTCCAGAACGGCCAGCTTCTGGCCGTAATACAGGCGGGCCAGGATCTCGGACGCCGTGTCCGGCTTGGCGCGAAGGTTCAGGCTCGAATCCTCCGCCACGCCGTCCACCTGCACCAAACGCTCGGAGCTGTTGGCCTTCAGCGTGACGGGCATGAGCGTCGGCCGCGGGGTCGCGGTAGGCTTTGGGCCCGGCGTCGCGTCGAAAGTGAAAGCATCCGCCGGAAGCGGCGTGACCGTGTTCATGGATACGCGTTCAAGCGTGACGTCGTGATAGTAGAAGAGCAGGATCTGTTTGTAGTTCCAGCCGAACGCCGCAGCCATGCGCTGGGCGCCGCGCTGGCTCATCCCGACGCCGTGCCCGAAACGGCGGGCTTCGAGGATGAAGCTGTCGCGGCCCGTCTTGAGGCTCCAGACCTCGTTGGCCGCGGTATTGATGCTGAGCTGCAGGGCGGTTTCAATATCCGGGAAGATCGGCAGCGTCACTTCGATCGGGTTTGAAAGGCTGTAGAAACTCCTGCCCCCGGCCGGCGTACCGGCCTGATCGAACGGTGCGTTGTCGATAAAGGAGATGTCGTCTTCGCCGGGGTCGTCCGTCCTGACGGCGTCGACATTGAGTTGAAAGGTCAGGGCTTGGGGTTTGCTGTCTTTAGATTCGGCGATGGTGATCCCAGTGATCTTCCGCAGCCGGATATCCTCGGGTTTCTCTGAATAACCGAGCCGCTTGAGCGGTTTGGCGGCAGCTTCGGCCAAGAGCTGATAAAGCGCTGGGAATCCTTCTTCGGTCAAATCTGCGGGAACGACTGCCTGCCGAACGACGCTTTCGTCGTTGTCCAGGTCGTAGGGGTCGGTTTTGCTCTGGATGTAACCGGTCGGGCCATTCTTCTTTCCCCAGGCGGATTCGATGGATTCGACGAGTCCGCCGTTGCTGGCAGTATAATAGCAGGTGACAGGCTGCTTCTTGTACAGTACGCAGATGCCCTCCGTAGCGGAGACCGCTTTCCGGATGATCGGCGCGTTGTCCGAAATACCGGCGTATACCTGGTCGTTGGTGTTGTCGTAGACGTCGTAATCGCGGGAAGCGTCCCTGCGGGTCAGGGCATAGGTGCGCGCCGCGACCGCCTGGGCTTTGAGGGCTTCCAGGGGGAAGCCGGCGCTCATCTCCCAGGGCAGGACGCCCAGCAGGTATTCTTCCAGCGGAACGGACAGGATCATCCGGAGTTGGCCGTCACGGTTGCTCACGGTCAGGTCGCCGGTATAGAGATTCAAACTGCCCTGCAAACGCAGGCCGTTTTCTTCCTTGGTCTGATGCCGGGTGAGCGTCAGCGGTCCGGAATGTGAAACCGTCAGCCCTTCATACCGGAGCAGGATCTGGTTTTTCGACGTACCCGCGGCGAGGCGTACCGTCATTCCGCGCTGGAAATGGATATCACCGCAGCTGTAACTGCCGGAAATATTGACGCTGATCTCAGCAGGCGATCCGAACCTGGTCAGCAGTACGCGAATGATATCGTCCTGCTGTTTGGCGCAGGCGAAGCGTGGGAAAAAACATACCGCGACAGCCAGCGCCAGGATACGGTGGAGCAGATACCGATAGCTCATAACCGATACAGGAGGTTGAAATCGCGGACGATCGCCAGTTCGGCCCAGAACATAGCATAAGCGCGCTGCAAACCGACGGTCAGCCCGTGCTTGTTTTCTGCTTTGCTGACGATTTCCGAGCCTGGAATGACCTCAAGCACGTGGTCTGCGACCCGGCTGTCCATACTTTCGCTGTAGGAATCGGCGGCCAGCACCTGGCGTACGCCGTTCTTTTCGCGGACTCCGAGGAGCGCCACGATGTGCCCGACGCGAAGGTTGCAGAGCGCCGCGTTCCCGTTCATAAGATGGTCATAGAGCACGGGCAGATCGTTGCGCAGCCCGTCCCCGTGATAATCGAAGCCGTACTGCCGGGCCAGGCCGTGGTCCATCATCGCCTGAAGCAGGGCCGGGCGGTCTGTGCCGTCGTCCCCGCGTCCGCCGTGATCGAGTGAAAACTGCGCCAGCTCCTCAGGGCTGTGCCAGACGCCGGTCAGCCACTCGGAGGCGTGAACGATTGAAAAAATACCGCAGCCCGCATGGGAAAGCGTGTTATCGTGCTCCTCGTAGCCGTAGGGGTAATCCCAGTCCCAGCAGCGCTGGTTGCACAGCGTCAGATGACGCCCTTCATAGGTGAACTCGATCGTTTTCCCCGTGATTTCCATTGTTCGCTCCGTCAGTTCTTCATGGTGTAGCCGAGGGTTTTCAGGTCGTCCGCGTTATCGCGCCAGCCGGGCCGCACTTTGACCCAGATCTGCAAATGTATATGCTCGCCGGTCAGCTTTTCCATGTCGCGCCTCGCTTCGGAGCCGATCTCCCGGAGAGTCTGGCCGCCCTTGCCGATAATGATGCTCTTGTGGGAGGCTTTCTCGCAGTACATCGTGGCGTCGATCACGCGGAGATTGCCTTGCATCTCATAGCGGAGGATCTCAACACCGATGCCGTGCGGGACTTCGTCGCGCAGGTGGCGCAGGGCTTTTTCGCGGATGAGTTCGGCGCAGATGAATTGCTCGGGCTGGTCCGTTGGCATGTCTTCGGGATAATACATCGGGCCTTCGGGCATGGCTTTGATGAGCGCGTTCTCGAGCGCGTCTATTCCTTCGCCGGTCTCCGCGCTGATCGGGAAAAAGTCGTCGTAACTGAGCGCCCGGAAGCGTTCAATCGCTTTGAGCAGGATTTCGGGATTCACCAGGTCGACTTTGTTCAGAAGGAGATATTTGGGGCACCTGGTTTTGGAATACAGTTCGGCCAGCTCGAAGTCCTTGTCGTTGATATGAGCGGTATCCACAACGAAAAGCAGCGCGTCAATATCATTGAGCGCTTCGGTAATGGACTGATCCATGAACTCGCCGAGCCTTGTGCGCGGCTGGTGGATGCCGGGCGTATCCACGAACACGATCTGCGTGTCCGGACGGTTCATCACGCCCATGACGCGGGTGCGTGTCGTCTGTGGTTTGGCGCTGACGATGGATATCTTTAACCCGGTGAAACGGTTGAGGAGCGTCGATTTGCCGACGTTCGGACGGCCGATGATGGCCGCGAAGCCTGAATGAAATGCCATGTTTATTCCCTCCCGAGTACGTCAGGGGCGGCGCCGAAACCATGGGGGAGCAGCTCGCGCAGGGATGCTGTATCCACCAAATCGCCGCATGCGACGATGACCTGCAGATCAGGGGCGAATTCATACAGCGCCTGGCGGCAGATGCCGCAGGGCCAGCCGAGGAATTTCTCGGTCGCTACGGCGATCGCCACGAATTCCCGCTCGCCTTCGCTGACTGCCTTGAACAGGGCGGTGCGCTCGGCGCAGTTGGTAGCGCCGTAGGACGCGCTTTCGATGTTGCAGCCGGTGTACATCTTCCCGCTTTTCCCGAGCAGGCAAGCCCCGACGCGATAGAGCGAGTAGGGAGAATAGGAAAACGTCAGCGCTTCCTTCGCCTTAGCGATCAGTACGTCCTGATCGTACTCCCTGACCTGTATTTCAGCCAATGTTTTTTCCTCCATTTCGCGCATGGCGCGCTTTTCGTCTTCCTGCATATGGTCATACCCGAAAAGGTGAAACAGTCCGTGCACGAGCAGATAACAGAGCTCGCGCTCCAGGCTGTGACCGTATTCCAGCGCCTGGCTCCGGACATGGTCCATGGATATGATGATGTCCCCGAGGCAGGCCGCGCCTTCATCCGGGTCGTATTCCTGTTCGAGCAGCCCGGGAGCTGTGCCCGCATGTGTGCCCGACGGATAGGAAACGGTCGGGAAACTGAGCACGTCGGTCGCCCGGTCGATCTCCCGGTACGCTTTGTTGATCGTATGGATCTCCTGGTCGTTTGTGATCAGCAGGTGTACTGCGGTCCGGACACTGACACCTTCAACATGCTCCGCGGCATCCGCGGCGGACTGCAGCAGGGGAAGCCATGCCTCCGAAAAGCCGGATTCCGGCCGGGTTTCGATATCAAGGATCACGCTTCATCGCCCTCCTGCGTCGGGGGAGCGGGCTCGGCTGGAGTGTCGGGCAGTTCAGGCTCGCTTTCTTTCTGAACCAGATAAGCGGGCGGCAGCTCAGTTTCCTCAGGACGCTCCTCGCGGGGCGTTTCGGGCTCGTCGAGCAGCTGATCGACAGTGATCGGCGCGGCGACGGGCTCGGGCTGAATGATCAGGTTTTCTCCGGTCGTCATGGGCACGGTCGGCTTGTGCGGCTTGGTGATCGGTTTCACTTCGTCGACAGGGACTTCCTGCGCCTTTTCTTCCTTTGCGGGTGCCGGTTCGGCAGGCTGGGCGCCGGAGTTTCTGCTCTGGGCGCGCTTGGACCAGATCTGACGCTTGTTCTTCTGGTCTGTCGGGTAGGCGACGCGCTCGTGCTTGACGCCTTTGAGCACGATCGCGCAGCTGGCACAGATCGCGTCGATGTCGCGCAGCGTCAGCGGGGAGTTGCTCAGCTGGCCGTCGGAAAGCTTGCCGCGGACGAGCTTCAGGATGTACTCCTCGAGCTCTTTCTGGGTCATGCTGTCCTTGCGGCTGCGCACGGCGGCTTCGATCGTGTCGCAGATCATGATGATCGCGCTTTCCTTGGTCGACGGGCGGTTGCCGTCATACCGGAATTCGTTGATGTCGACCGGTTCGCCGTTGGCCTGCTGCACGGCTTTGTGATAGAAATACATGACAGGGGAGTTCCCGTGATGCTCCGAGATCATCTGCTGGATCTCCACGGGCAGGCGGTACTGCCGCGCCAGCACGGCGCCGTCGCGCGGGTGTGCGGTCAATACTTTCGCGGAGACGATCGGCTCCGTATGGTCGTGGATGTTTTCGCCGTTGGTCTGGTTTTCGCTGAAATAGGTGGGGCGCTTGAGCTTCCCGATATCGTGGTAATATGCCGCAACACGGGCCAGCAGCGCGTTTGCGCCGATGGCTTCCGCAGCCGCTTCCGCCAGGTTGGCGACCAGGATGCTGTGGTGATACGTCCCGGGGGCTTCCACCATGAGTTTCTTGAGCAGCGGCTGGTTCGGATTGCTCAGTTCCAGCAGGCGCATCGGCGTGGGCAGGTTGAACATTACTTCAAACAGCGGCTGGATCGCCAGCGCGAGGATGCCCGAAAACGCCGGGCCGATCATGCTCAGGAAAGCGCTCGACATGATATCCGTCTGCGACGAACTGGTCAGCAGGCCGATGGAATAGGTGATGCCCAGCGTCGCGATGGAAGCGGCCAGCGCGGCGAGCAGCGCCTGCAGCCTGTTGGTGCTGCGTTTGATGATCAAGGCGCTCAGCGTGCCGCCCAGAACCGTGGAAACGAAGATGCGGATCATTTCCGCGAGGTAGGTGTCGTTGCCGCCGGCGGAAAGGGCGGATACGAGGATCGCCATATATATATTGCTGATCAGCCCGGCCCTGGCGCCGATCAGAGCGCTCAGGAGGATCGAAGCGAGGATGACCGGCATCGCGTAGGAGAGAACCTTCTTTGCGCCGATGCACAGGAGCATAGTCAGCAGCAGGACGCACAGCATGACCAGCAGGTATTTGAATGTGACCATGGTCCGCTTGTTCAGCGTATACATGGACCAGAAGAACAGGCCGGTCGCCAGAATCACGATCGCCATGGCGCCGAGATAGAAGTTGATGTCGATATCGCTGGTGTTCAGCAGGCCCAGGGTGCTGAGCATGCGGATCTGGTTGGCCGTGATCCTGCCTTCGCCCTTGACGACGATGTTCTGGCCCTGTTTGTAGATAATGTCGTCCACCGTGGCTGCCGCTTCCTGGCGCGCTTTTTCGGTGGCTTCCTGGTCTATGATCATGTTGGGCTGGATACAGGCCTGCAGAAGCGGCATCGCGATGTTCTGGAGCAGGTCCGCGTCCGTGGTATAGCCAACGACGATACTGATATTGTTGATTGCTTCGCTCTCCTGGCCTTCCGTGACGTGGTTGTCCATCGTGCTGCGGACGGCTGTATAGAGCGTGTCGTACATCGACTCGAAGGCGGTTTCGTCGGCGTTCAGGAGAGTTTCGATCTGGTAATCGCGCAGGGTCAGGCTGGTCAGAATGTTGCGCGCGTATTCCAGTTCTTCGTGCGAGTACCCTTCGCCATCCGCCTTGTCGAGCGTCTCGCCGTACTGGCGGATCAGCCTAAGCTGCGAGAAGAGCTGGTCAAGGTCCGAGAGGACCTTTTCGGTCACGCCTTCCTGGTAGCGGTAGGTCGGATTGACGCTGGCTGCCGCGATCTGGCGCAGCTGCTCGGTGGTGATTTCGTCGACCACGTCCTTGGTCGCGACGATGGTCACGCTGGGGACCTCGCCCAGGCGGATATCGTAACGCGCGGGGATGATACTGATGATAAAGACGAACAGCATCAGCAGCGTAAAAGCGACGCATACGAGGACGCAGCGCAGCTTTTCTCTCCGTGACAGATTCTTTTTTTGCGTGCTTTCAGGCTGTTTCAATGACAGTCACATCCAATCTCAGCGTTTTTTCTGGTACCGCTCATAGGCCTGAATTATTTTCAGTACAAGCTCGTGCCGGACGACGTCTTCGGCAGTCAGGCGGATGATGCTGACGGCCGGCTCGTCCTTCAGGACTTCCAACGCCTGGTGCAGGCCGGAAACCTGCGATCCGGGCAGGTCGACCTGGGTCGCGTCGCCGGTAATCACGAAGCGCGATCCGGCGCCGAGGCGGGTCAGGAACATCTTCATCTGTTCCGAGGTCGTGTTCTGCGCCTCGTCCAGGATGACAAAGGCATGAGAAAGCGTGCGCCCGCGCATGAAAGCGAGCGGCGCAATCTCAAGGATGCCGCGGTCGAGCATTCTCTGCGTCGAATCGCTGCCAGTCAGTTCGTACAGCGCGTCGTAGAGGGGGCGCAGATAGGGGTCGATTTTCTGGCTCATGTCGCCGGGCAGGAAGCCGAGGCGTTCGCCGGCTTCGACAGCCGGGCGCGTCAGGATGAGCCGTTCCACCTCACGGTTTTTCAGCGCGGTCACAGCCATGGCGACCGCCAGGTAGGTCTTGCCCGTACCGGCGGGGCCTTCGGCGATGGTCAGCTCATGCTTGCGTATCGCGTTGACGTATTTCAGCTGGCCGGCCGTGCGGCAGGTGATCGGCTTTCCGTGTGCGGTGACGGCGACGACCCGGTTCATGATTTCCTCGAGTTCGCCCAGGCGTCCTTCGCGCGCGTAATGCACGACCATCCGGCAGGCGGCGGGATCGACAGGGCGCGTCCGCGCGATCTCGATCAGCGCCTGGACACACTGCGCCGCCAATTCCGCCTGCTGCTGGTCGCCTTCGATGGCCAGCGTCCCGTCCTGGGTGCGCAGCCTGACGTCCAGACTTTCTTCCAGCAGGGCGGAGAGCTGGTCGTTGACCCCGAATACAGCGGTATAGCTGTCGGAGAGAAGTTCCACGGTTTTAAGCAATGGCTTATGTTCCTTTTTCAGTTGGATTTACGCTGAAACGATCAGACGGTGAAACGCTGGATGTCCCTGAGCAGGTCGTCGCACTGTTCGGAATACACTTCCAGGGAGATCGGCTTGGAAAGATCGAGGGAGAAGATCCCGAGGATCGACTTGGCGTCCACGACGTGGCGGCCGGCACGCAGGTCCATTTCATATTCATAGCGGTTCACGGTGTTGACGAATTCTTTGACTTCTTCAGCCTGGGTCAGTTTTATGGTGACGGATTTCATTTGGGTTACCTCCATTTTAATTTGTAAAATCAGGACAGTTTGTCGATTGCGATCTGGATGCGGGAAAGGGTTTCATCGCGGCCCAGCAGGTACGCGATTTCGAACGCGCCGCCGGGGGTCGAAAGCAGACCGGAAACGGCGATGCGCATGGGCCACAGCACGGTCGCGTTTTTAAGCCCGCGCTCGGCGATGAACGCGATGACCGTGTCGTGAAGGGCGGTCTCGGTCCACACGGGCAGGCCGGTCAGGATGGGTACGAGCATTTTGAGGGATTCGAGTGAGGACTCCAGGGAGCTCTTCTGCTTTTTGTTCACGAAGAGTTCAGTCTCGTATTCCGGCAGCTCATTCAGGAAAGCGACCTTCGCGGGAACTTCGCCGAAGGCCTCGGTACGGTCCTGCATGAGCTCCGCGAGGCGGCGGTAATCAAAGCGGTCCGCGCTCAGCACCTGATCGAACCATGGTGTGACTTTCTTAAGGTACTCTTCGAAGGGCAGCTTGCGGATGTATTCGAAATTGAACCAGCGCAGCTTTTCCGGATCGAAGATGCCCGGGGCGCGGTTGATGCCTTTGACGTCGAAGGCTTGCACCAACTCGTCAAGGGTGAAAAATTCACGGTCGTCGCCGGGGTTCCAGCCCACAAGCGCCAGGTAGTTGATCAGCGCCTCGGTCAGGTAGCCCTTCTCGATGTAGTCGCTGTAATACGCGTCGCCGTCGCGCTTGGACAGCTTGTGCTGCGCGTCGCGCATGACGGTAGGCAGGTGGATGTACTCCGGGATGTCCCAGCCGAAGGCCTGATAGAGCAGGTTATACTTCGGCGTGGAGGAGAGGTATTCCATACCGCGCATGACGTGGGTGATGCCCATCAGGTGGTCGTCGATGACGTTGGCGAAATTGTAGGTGGGCATGCCGTCCGCCTTGATCAGCACCATATCGTCCAGCGTGTCGTTGGGCATGGAGATGTCGCCGAATACGAGGTCGTGATAACCGGTCTCGCCTTCGGTAGGTGCGTTCATGCGGATGACGTAGGGGACGCCCGCGGCCAGCTTTGCGTCGATTTCCTCCTGGCTCAGATGCAGGCAGTGCTTGTCGTACTTGAAGATCTCTCCACGGGCTTCAGCGGCTTCGCGGCGGGCGTCCAGCTCTTCCTTTGTGCAGAAGCAGTAGTAGGCGTGGCCGGACTTGACCAGCTGCTGGGCATAGGGGAGATACAGGTGTTTACGCTCGGACTGGACATATGGGCCGACAGGGCCGCCGATATCCGGACCTTCGTCCCACTTGAGCCCGCACTCGCGCAGCGTGTCATAAATGACGTCCGTCGCGCCTTCCACATAGCGCTCCTGGTCGGTGTCCTCGATGCGCAGGATGAACTTGCCGCCGTGCTTTTTCGCCAGCAGGTAAGCGTACAGCGCCGTGCGAACGCCGCCGAGGTGCATAAAGCCGGTGGGCGAGGGGGCAAATCTTGTTCTCACTTCCATTTGGTTTTTCCTTCTTCCTAAATTGTGAACGGTTTCTTCGTTCAGGCGCCGGCTTTCTGCTTGCTGAAGCTGTCCCTGAGGCTGACTGTCCGGTTGAATACCGGCAGCACGTCCGTGGAATCAGGATCCTTGCAGAAATAGCCCGTGCGCAGGAACTGGTACGTCGCGCCTGCTTCGGCGTCCTTGACGATCGGCTCGGCATAGCCGCGGCGGACTGCCAGGCTGTCCGGGTTCAGGCGGCGGATGAATTCCCTGAGCTTGCGCTCGGTGGAGTTCAGTTCTTCCGTTTCGTCGGGATTCTCGGCTTCGGCGGCGTCGGATGCGGGCTCGCTGTCGTCGTCAGGCGTTTCAGCGGCCAGCAGCGGCTCGTACAGCCGCGCTTCGATATCCGTGCAGTCGGCGGCGTTTACCCAGTGCAGGGTCGCGCCCTTGATCTTGCGCTCGGAGCCGGGGGTGCCGCTTTCGGTCGAGAGATCGACCGTGCAGCGGATCTTGGTCACGTTGCCGTCTTCATCGGTCACATAGTCGTCGCAGCGGATGATGTACGCGCTCTTGAGGCGCACCTCATTGCCCGGATACATGCGCTTGAAGCCTTTGACCGGTTCGGGCAGGAAATCCTCTCGTTCGATCCAGAGCTCGCGGCCGAAAGTGACGGTGTGGGTGCCGAGCTCGGGACGCTTGGGATGGTTCTCGACCGTCAGGGTCTTGGTTTCGCCCTCGGGCCAGTTGGTCAGGACGACCTTGACTGGGTCGAGCACCGCCATCACACGGGTGGCTTTATCGTCCATATCGGTACGGACGCAGCTTTCGAGCATCGCGTAATCGACGACGCTGTCCGCCTTGCTCAGGCCGATACGGTTCACAAAATCACGTACGGCTTCGCCGCTGTAGCCGCGGCGGCGCATCGCCGTCAGGGTGGGCATCCGCGGATCGTCCCATCCGCGTACGTATCCGCCTTCGACCAGCGCGCGCAGGTAGCGCTTGGACATGACCGTCTGGGTCAGGTTCAGGCGGGCAAACTCGATCTGCCTGGGCCGGCCGGGCAGCATGTCCTTGCTGTGCTCCACCACCCAGTCGTACAGCGGGCGGTGGATCTCATACTCGAGGGAGCAGAGGGAGTGGGTGACGTTTTCCATCGCGTCGCCGATCGGGTGCGCGAAGTCGTACATCGGATAGATGCACCAATTGTTCCCGGTGCGCCAGTGTTCCTTATAAAGGATACGGTACATGGCGGGGTCGCGCATGACGATGTTGGGAGACGCCATGTCGATCTTCATGCGGAGCGTCTTGCTGCCTTCCGGGAATTCACCGGCGCGCATGCGGCGGAACAGATCGAGGGATTCCTCCCAGGGCCGGTCGCGCCAGGGCGAGTTCTTGCCGGGCTCGGTCAGCGTGCCGCGGTAAGCGCGCATCTCGTCTTTGGAGAGTTCGTCCACGTAAGCCAGACCGCGTTTGATCCAGTCTTCCGCGATCTCGTAGCACTTGTCGTAATAATCGGAGGCATAGAAGATATTCGCCCAATGGAAGCCCAGCCATTCGATGTCTTTCTGAATGGCGCGCACATATTCCATATCTTCCTTGGCCGGGTTCGTGTCGTCGAAACGAAGATTGCACAGACCGCCGTATTTCTCCGCGGTCAGGAAGTCCATGATCAGCGCCTTGCAATGGCCGATGTGCATGTAGCCGTTGGGTTCGGGCGGGAAACGCGTCTGTACGCGTTCGTAGCGGCCGGACGCGAGATCCTGCTCGACCGCTTCCCAGATAAAGTTTTTGTTTTCCTGAGTGTCTGCCATATAATTTCCCCCTGGGCAGGCTTTTACAGCCCAACCCATTTCATTATATTATGGAATCCCAAAAATTACAACATGATTTCTTGAAAAAAGTGCTTGACAAATCCAATACGTGGTGCTAATATATGCAACTGTCAGCGGCAACCAAAGCTGCTTGACGGAGGAAATCGCTCCGCGGCTTGCGCCTGTAGCTCAGCTGGATAGAGCAACGGCCTTCTAAGCCGTGGGTCGGGGGTTCGAATCCCTTCAGGCGCGCCAGCCTCTAGCCTTTATGGTGGGTATAGTTCAGTGGTAGAGCGCCAGATTGTGGCTCTGGAAGTCGTGGGTTCGAGCCCCACTACCCACCCCATTCTTTTCCTAAGAATGATGGAGTGTCGCCAAGAGGTAAGGCACGGGACTTTGACTCCCGCATTCGTAGGTTCGATCCCTGCCACCCCAGCCAATCTGACCCATTAGCTCAGTTGGCAGAGCACTTGACTTTTAATCAAGGTGTCCGGGGTTCGAATCCCCGATGGGTCACCATTCAATTAAGTGCTCGCCCGTGCGGGCGTGGCGGAATGGCAGACGCGCCAGATTTAGGATCTGGTGTCGAAAGGCGTATGAGTTCGAGTCTCTTCGCCCGCACTAATTCGATCTTGCGGTAGTAGCTCAGTTGGTAGAGCGCCACCTTGCCAAGGTGGAGGTCGCGAGTCCGAGCCTCGTCTACCGCTCCAATCCAGCGTGCGGGTGTAGCTCAATGGTAGAGCTCCAGCCTTCCAAGCTGGTCACGTGGGTTCGATTCCCATCACCCGCTCCAGCAAATTTCCTTCAGTATGCGCCATTAGCTCAGTTGGTAGAGCACCTGACTCTTAATCAGGGTGTCCCGGGTTCGAGTCCCTGATGGCGCACCACAAGCCCGAAATCGTAAGGTTTCGGGTTTTTTGTTATGTTTCGGCATATGAATGATCGTAAATAATACTTGATTTTTCGTCATAATGATATATAATAATTGATGGTTAGTCATAACTAACTATTAATTATGACGTAAGCAAGGAGTAAGACCATGATAAAAACGACATTGAAGATTTCGGGAATGATCTGCGGCATGTGCGAGTCCCATATCAACGACGCCGTCCGAAGCGCTTTTAAAGTCAAAAAGGTGAGTTCGTCCCGGGCCAAAGGGGAGACGGTCATTCTGTCAGAATCATCCCTGGATCAGGAAAAGCTCAAACAAACAATCAACGGTACGGGATATATCCTGCTTTCGGTCAAGGAAGAGCCTGCCGAGGCGAAAGGTTTGTTCTCGGGCCTGCTGAAGCGCTGAGACGCTTTGGAAAAGTGAGGTTTACGCATGAACGTTCAAATCGCGGAAGGCATCCTGCTCCCGTTCCTGGGCACCAGCCTCGGGGCGGCTTTGGTGTTCTTCCTGAAAAAAGAGATCTCCGGCACTTTGCGGAAAGCGCTGACCGGCTTTGCGGCGGGCGTCATGGTGGCGGCCTCCTTCTGGAGCCTGCTTCAGCCCGCCCTTGAGAGCAGCGCGGATATGGGAACGCTCGCTTTCCTGCCGGCTTCTGTCGGGTTCCTGATCGGCATCGGGTTTCTGCTGGCGCTGGATATGATCACACCGCACATGCACATGGACAATCAGAACGAAGGCCCCCGGAGCGGCTTTAAGCGCACCACCAAGCTGATTCTGGCCGTGACGCTGCACAATATCCCCGAGGGGATGGCGGTTGGCGTGGTGTATGCCGGCTTTCTGGCCGGGGACACGGGCATAAGTGCCGCCGGAGCGCTGGTGCTTGCTCTGGGCATCGCGATCCAGAATTTCCCCGAAGGGGCGATCGTCTCCATGCCGCTGCTCGCGGAGGGCATGAAAAAGGGCAAAACCTTCTGGATGGGGGTGCTCTCCGGCGCAGTAGAACCCGTGGCCGCGGTCGTCACGCTCCTGGCTGCCGGGCTGGTGACGCCGGTGATGCCTTATTTACTGGCTTTTGCCGCCGGTGCCATGATGTACGTGGTCGTGGAGGAACTGATCCCGGAGATGTCGGAAGGCAGGCATTCAAACGTCGGCACGATCGCTTTTTCGCTGGGCTTCGTCGTCATGATGATCCTGGACGTAACCCTTGGATAGGATCAGCCGGCTGATTCGGTCAAAAAAGCCGAAATATCCGAAAAATAAGTGTTTACAAAAAGATTTCTTTATGATAATATATCCCTTGCGGTTTTTGAACCGTTTGCTTGGTTTTGCGGTGACTCCGCCGAAGGCTCAGTGAACGGCGATTGCCGGAGAAAAAAAGGAGGTTCATTTATTATGGACAAGACTCGCAAAGCAGAAATCATCAGCACCTACGCACGTCACGAGGGTGACACCGGTTCCCCTGAGGTTCAGGTCGCTATCCTGACCGAACGCATCAACCACCTGAACGAGCATCTGAAGCTCAACAAAAAGGACCACCACAGCCGCCGCGGTCTGCTGCTGATGGTCGGTCAGCGCCGTGGTTTGCTTGAATACCTCAAGAAAACGGACATCGAGCGCTATCGTACCCTGATCGCGCAGCTGAACCTGCGTAAATAAGCTGAAAGACAATGGGCTATCGGCTCCGCCGGTAGCCTGTTATTGGTTGTATCCGGAATTTGTATCGGGTAGACCAAGGGAAGTGGAGAGGAAGAAGAATGGATTACAAAGTTTATTCAATGGATTTTGCCGGCAGAAAGCTGACGCTGGAATTCGGCAAATACGCTCAGCAGGCCGGCGGCTCCGTCATCGTCCGCTACGGCGAGACTGTGGTGCTGGTGACTGCGACCGCGTCGGAAGCGCCGCGTGAGGGAACAGATTTCTTCCCGCTCAGCGTCGATTTCGAAGAAAAGCAGTACTCTGTCGGCAAGATTCCCGGCGGCTTCATCAAGCGTGAAGGCCGTCCGACCGAAAAGGCGACCCTGACCTGCCGCCTGATCGACCGCCCGCTGCGCCCACTCTTTAACAAGGGCATGCGCAACGACGTGCAGGTCGTCGTGACGACGCTCTCCGTCGAGCCGGACGTTCCACCCGAATTCCCGGCGATGATCGGTTCTTCTGTGGCGCTGGCTATCAGCAACATCCCGTGGGGCGGCCCCACCGGTGCTGTGGTCATCGGTCGCGTGAACGGCGAACTGGTCATGAACCCCGACGAGCATCAGCGCGAGATCAGCGACATGAACGTTTATGTCGCCGGTACGCATGACGCGATCATGATGGTCGAAGCCGGCGCGAACGAAGTCAGCGAAGACGCCATGATGGACGCGATCCTGTACGCGCATCAGGGCATCAAGGAACTGGTCGAGTTCCAGAACAAGATCGTCGAAGAGATCGGCAAACCGAAGTCTGATTTCCCGATCGTGACGACCGGCGATGACATCAAGCAGGCTGTGCGCGAATACGCGCTGGATAAGTGCGCCTGGGTCTATGAGACCTATGTGCGCAAAGAGCGCCAGCAGCGCGAAGCGGAAGTCAAGGCCGACGTGCTCGCTCACTTTGCGGAAGAATTCGCGGGCCGCGAGAGCGAAGTGGCCGACGCGCTGTACTACCTGAACAAGGAAGTCATGCGCAGGAAGATCCTGACCGAAGGCATCCGTCCCGACGGCCGCAAGGTCGACGAGATCCGCCCGATCTGGTGCGAAGTCGGCGTCCTGCCCCGCACGCACGGCAGCGCGGTCTTCACCCGTGGTGAAACGCAGGCCCTGACCGTGACCACGCTGGGCTCCATCAGCGAAGCACAGCAGCTGGACGGCCTGGTCGGCGAAACCAGCAAGCGCTATATCCATCATTACAACATGCCCTCCTTCGCGACCGGTGAAGCGGGCCGCTCCCGTTCGGCGAACCGCCGCGAGATCGGTCACGGCGCTCTGGCGGAGCGCGCGCTCCTGCCGGTGATCCCGACCGAAGAGGAATTCCCGTACGCGCTGCGTCTCGTCAGCGAGATCCTGAGCAGCAACGGCTCCTCCTCCATGGCCAGCGTTTGCGGCAGCACCCTGTCTCTGATGGACGCGGGCGTTCCGATCCACGCGCCGGTCGCGGGCGTCGCGATGGGCCTCATCCAGGACGCTGAAACCGGCAAGATCGCCATCCTGACCGACATCCAGGGCCTGGAAGACTTCCTGGGCGATATGGACTTCAAGGTCGCCGGTACCATGAACGGTATCACCGCGATCCAGATGGACATCAAGATCAAGGGCATCAACCGTGAAATCCTGTCCGCTGCTCTGGGCCAGGCCCTGCGCGGACGCCTCCACATCCTCGGCATCATGCTGGACACCCTGCCGCGTCCGCGCGAGCAGCTGAGCCAGTACGCGCCGAAGATTATCCAGTTCACGATCAATCCTGAGAAGATCAGCGAAGTCATCGGTCCGCGCGGCAAGATGATCAACAAGATCATCGATGATACCGGCGTCAAGATCGACATCGAAGACGACGGCCGCGTGTTCATCTCCACGCCTGACCAGGCGGCAGCCGACAAGGCGCGCCACATCATCGAGGGCATCGCCAAGGACATCGAAGTCGGCGACGTGTTCACCGGCAAGGTCGTCCGCATCATGAATTTCGGCGCTTTCCTCGAGCTGGTTCCCGGCAAGGACGGCATGCTCCACATCTCCAAGCTCGCGAATCACCGCGTGGAGAAGGTGGAAGACGTCCTGTCCATCGGCGACGAGATCGAAGTCAAGGTCAGCGAGATCGACTCCCAGGGCCGCGTCAACCTGATCCGCAACGATATGGTTTACGAGCGCCAGCCCCAGCAGCATTCCGGCGAACGCGGCGAGCGTACCCGCCCGCCCCGCAGGGACAGCAGCAAGTAAGCAGCAATAAAGGGCTGCAAAACAGCCCTTATCAATCAGGTTTCGCCTGACAGCTTCCCCCGAGAGATCGGGGGAAGCCTTTTTTATGCATTTGCAGGTGTTGGAAAGTGGTTGGCAGAAGACAGGGATTCGATCACACGCGCAGCAGTCCTTTGACTGCGATCGCTTCGGATCAGTTGGCGAATTTCTGCGCTGCTTCTTCGCGCATCTTGTATTTCAGGATCTTTCCCGCGGCGTTCATCGGGAAGGCGTCCATGAACCAGACGTAACGAGGCACTTTATGGCGCGCCATGTGGCTGCGCACGTAATCCTTGAGTTCGTCCTCGGTCAGGGAGGCGTTCTCACGCAGCACGACACAGGCGCAAATCTCCTCGCCGTATTGCTTGTCAGGTACGGCGATGACCTGGACGTCCTGGACGGCGGGATGGGTATAAATGAATTCCTCGATCTCCTTGGGATAGATGTTCTCACCGCCGCGGATGATCATATCCTTGAGGCGGCCGGTGATTTTGTAGGTGCCGTTGGGCAGGCGGCAGGCCAGGTCGCCCGTATGCAGCCAGCCGTCTTTGTCGATAGCGGCGGCGGTCGCTTCCGGCATCTTGTAGTAACCCTTCATGATGTTGTAGCCGCGGGCGACAAATTCGCCGTTCTCGTTGTCCGGGCAGTCTTCGCCGGTTTCGGGATTGATGATCTTGCACTCGACGTGCGGGAAAGCGCGGCCGACGGTTTCGCAGCGTTCGTCCAGCGGATCGTCGAGTTCGCTCATCGTATCGCCGGGAGAAGACTCGGTCTCACCGTAGACGGAGACGATGCCGCGCATATTCATCTCGTCAGGCTGCGCTGCGCGGCGCATCAGTTCGGGCGGGCAGCCGGCGCCGGCCATGATGCCGGTCCGCATGTGGCTGAAATCCGTCTTGCGGTAATTCGGATGGTTGAACATCGCGATGAACATGGTCGGCACACCGTGGAAAGCGGTGATCCGCTCCTGGTTGATGCAGGCGAGGGCGTTGCGGGCGCTGAAATAGGGCAGGGGGCAAATGGTCGTGCCGTGGGTCATGGACGCGGTCATCGCCAGTACCATGCCGAAGCAGTGGAACATCGGCACCTGGATCATCATGCGGTCCGCGGTGGAAAGGTCCATGCGGTCGCCGATGCACTTTCCGTTGTTGACGACGGCGTGATGCGTCAGCATGACGCCCTTGGGGAAGCCGGTCGTCCCGCTGGTGTACTGCATGTTGCAGACGTCGTGGATGTCCACCCGCGCAGCCATTCGGTGCAGCTGTTCCACCGGCACCGCGCTGGCGCGGGAGATCATCTGCTCCCAGGTGATGCAGCCGGGCATCCTGAAGCCGACGGTGACCACGTTGCGCAGGAAAGGCAGGCGCTTCGCGTGCAGCTGCGCGCCGGGCGCCGTATCGGCCAGTTCAGGGCAGAGTTCGCGGATGCTGGCGGCGTAGTCGGAGTCCTGGCTGCGCTCGATCATGACCAGCGTATGGGTGTCGCTCTGCCGCAGCAGGTATTCGATTTCATGGATCTTGTAAGCGGTGTTGACGGTCACCAGGACCGCGCCGATCTTGGTCGTCGCCCAGAAGGTGATATACCAGGCGGGAATATTGGTGGCCCAGACAGCGACCTTGCTGCCTGCGCGCACGCCGAGGGAGATCAGCGCGCGGGCACACTCGTCCACGTCATCGCGGAACTGGGAGTAGGTGCGCGTGTAATCGAGGGTCGTATATTTGAAAGCGTACTGATCCGGGAACTCCTCGACCATGCGGTCCAGGACCTTGGAGAAGGTGCAGTCGATCAGCGCTTCTTTTGGCCAAACGTAATTGCCGGTATGCAGCTTGTTGTAATAGAGGGATTTCTTTTCCTCTTCCTGGCCGAAGCGGGACATGAAGCCGCTGAAATGCGCGAAAATGACGGTCATGTCCATCAGCTCGGGCAGCCAGCGGGGATCCCATTCGAGGGACACGAAACCGTCGTAGTCGACGGAATCCAGCGCTTTCATCAGCTGGTCGACGGGCAGATCGCCTTCGCCGATCAGCTGGTAGCTGAGCGTGCCGTCGGCTTGGACAAGCGAATCCTTGATATGCACGTGGCGGATATAGGCGCCCAGATTGGTGACCGTGGCCTGCGCCGTTTCGCCGTTCATCCTATAGGGGAAATGGAAATCCCAGAGCGCCGCGAGATTGTCGTGCGCGTACCCGTCCAGCAGTTCACGCAGCAGGGCCGTGTTCGCGTAGGCGCCCATGGTTTCGATCAGCAGGATCACGTCGTTCTGCTCGGCTTTGGGCAGGGCGTAGGCGAGCGCCTCGCGGACGAGCGCCTCGTCGAAACGGTCTTCCGTATTGTATACGGTATGCAGACGCACATAGGGAGTATGTAGGCGCTTGGCTGCGCTGATGCAGGTGTCGATTTCTTCGAAAACGGCCTGCTGTTGATCCTTGTCGCAGAGGTCGCCCGCTACGTTGATGCACGGTACGCTCAGGTGCTTGTCATACAGGGCGCGGTACACGGCCGCGGCAGCCTGGCTGTCCGCCGGCGCGCCTTTCTTCTGCATGGCTTTGGCGTACAGATTGTGGATCTCGATGCCTTCGAAACCGAGATCCTGCGCGGCGGTGAGGAAATCTTCCCACGTCGCGTCGTGCCAGCCCTTGGTAGAAAACGCCAGCCTCATACTTCGTTCTCCTCATATACGATTTTGTTGAGCGCGCCGAGATAAGCGCGGATGGCGGCGCCGATGATGTCGGTGGATACGCCGCTGCCGGAATACAGGCGGCCTTCGCTGCGCAGCTTGACGATCGCGCGGCCGATGGCTTCCTTGCCTTCCGTGATCGCGTCGATCAGGAAGCTCTCCAGCTCGAAGTGGCGGCCCGTCACGGTCTCCATCGCCTTGAACGCGGCGTCGATGGGGCCGTCTCCGGCGGAAATGCCTTCGATGATCCGGCCCTCGTGCATGAGCTTCAGGCTGGCGGTGGCGGTGATGATGCTGCCCGAATTGATGACGAAGCTTTCGAGGGTGTAGGAGGCGGGCACCTGCATGGCGCTCGCGGCGACGATCGCGTCGAGCTCTTTGCGGCTGACGGGCTTTTTGCGCGCGAGGTGCAGGAACTCCTCGTAGACCTTGGCCAGCTCTTCTTCGCTCAGGTCATTGCCC
>JAFRNK010000080.1 GCA_017430225.1 Clostridia bacterium
GACATGTGCGGTGCGAGGAGCATTTTTGCGAAGCAGAGCTTGCCCTGCGAGAGCAAAAATGCTTTCCTTGCACCTTTTCCGCCCGGGAGCACCGTAGGTGCGAGAGGAAAAGGTGTTTTGTCGATCAAATGGAGTATCCATTTGATCGAAGGGGTTGTGTAACAACCCCGTTTTCATTTGGATTGGTTATGATTTGGTGACCTGCTCCGCCAGATTCATCTGGCCGGCTTTCTTCTGCTTGGCGCTGCGCCACGCGTACATGATCAGCGCGACCGCGATGACGCCGTAGGAGAGGAATGCGCGGAAGTATTCACCGACGGCCGAGTTGCCGAACATGGCTGAGGCCGCGCTCTGCGCTGTGATGAACAGGGAGTGGAACAGGAAGGTGCCGACCAGCGCCTGCAAATTGGTCGCGCGGTCGATGGACGCACCGCCAACCAGGATCGCGGCGCCGGCATAAAGGCCGACCTGCTCATGCGCGGCATAGGTCTGGAAGGTGCCGATGCCCTCGCTCTGCATAAACACGATCTGGCCCCAGCCAGCCAGCACGGTAGAGATCATGATGGCGATCACACGCGTCCGGTCCACGTTGATGCCGGAAGCGTTGGCGACCGTCTGGTTCTGGCCCACAGCGCGGAACTTCTGGCCAAGCCGCGTACGCATGATCGTCGAGTTGAACAGGCACAGGCCCAGGATCAGGATCCAGGTGACCAAAGGCAGCTTGAGTTCACGGCCGTGCGAGCCGTTGACGATCGAGGCAACCGCCGGGATACTGAAGATGCCCGCGATGACCGCAGCGGTCACGAGGCTCGTGACCATGCGCCTGACGGTGATCTTTTTGCGCAGATACTGGATCACGCCGCCTGCCGCCAGCACGCCGCAGAAAATGTACAGCGCCAGCAGGAAGGGAACGTGCGCGATGCCGTCGATGGCGGTGTACAACCCTACGGAACCGGTCAGGTTCAGGGTGTTCTGGACGCCGCTTGCGCCGACGATGGTCACGTTGCTGTTCAGCGGGATGATGGAACCGAAGATGAACAGGAAGAGCAGCTGGTACGCGCCGTTCGCGAAATAGCCGAGGATCAGGGAACCAATCGTCTCCTGGCCCTTCATCTTGTTCAGCAGCTTGCCGATCAGGAAACCGAAGAACGCGCCCAGGGGCAAGGTGATCGCAGCCGCCAGCAGGATACCGGCGACGCCGGTCACGCCCCAGTTGATGGTCAGCAGAAGGCCGATCTGGGCTGCCATCGCGCCGATGGTGATGGCGAAGTTAATGCCCATGCCAGCAATGATCGGAATGATCAGCGCCAGTACGATGAACGCGTTGCGGTTCAGGCGCAGCAGCAGCTGGCTGGCAACATAGTTGATATCCAGCCCTGAGGCGATGATGAACAGCACGCTCAGCGCGATGAACAGATAGGTTACGACGTATTTTTCAAGATGGGCC
This sequence comes from Clostridia bacterium, assembly GCA_017430225.1. GTDB lineage: Bacteria > Bacillota > Clostridia > Christensenellales > Aristaeellaceae > UBA4246. Next base: position 1,448 of record JAFRNK010000080.1, read on the forward strand.
TTGAATTGATTCTGCTTAAGCACGGCGGCCACCTCCACTCTGCGTCAGTGCGTACAGGATAATCCCGTTGGAAATCATGATGCGCATGACCTCGCTCAGGCCGCCGCCGGCCACCACGGAATTGGCGATCTGCTGGCCGAAAACCAGCACGCCCTCGAACAGGAACACGCCGATCAGGACGTGGCTCACTTTCGCTTTGCTCACCGTCGCGCCGCCGATCAGGATGGCGCTGGACGCGATGAAGCCCAGCTGGCGGGGCGCAGTATAGAGCTGCGCGTAGCCGAAGGCCTGGGAATAAATCACGATACCGACAGCCGCGATTACGGTGGAGAGCACCGTACCGACCGTACGCATGCGGTTCACGTTGATGCCGCTGGCTTCCGCGAAGCGCGGGTTGGAGCCCGCCGCCGTCATGGCGATGCCCAGGCGGGACCGAGAGAACAGCCAGACCGCCAGGCAGCACAGACACAGGAAGAGCAGACCGCCGGTGGGCACCTTGATGCCGAATACCTTGAAGGCCAGGAAGTTGTCCAGGAGATGGGCAAAGCTGCCCAGCAGGCTGTGTGTCACGCGAAGGCCCTTGCCGCTCAGCAGCCAGACGATCTTGGGATTGTTGAACGGCAGCATCATCCAGCCGATGCACATGAGGGATACGAACGAGAATCCGACATAGGTGGAAATGGTCATCTCGCTGCCCTTCATGCGGTTCAGCAGCTTGGAGTACGCCCATCCCAGCGGCACGGAGACCACCGCGCCGCACACGCAGGCAAACAGGAGCGCCGTGAAGCCCACCATGTTGAACTGCAGCGCGAGCACGATGCCCAGCAAGCCGGAGATACAGCCGATGGTCATGCCCATGTTCAGGCCGATGCCGCACTGGATGCCGGGCATCATCGCGAGCACCAGCACGCCGTACATGGTCATGCGCTCAAGCACGTTGCCCATCATCATGCGCACGCTGATGTCGTACAGCTCAGCCAGCAGGCACAGATATACGAAGAACAGCGCGATGATGGTGCGCGGCACGCCGAAGCGCGAGGTCAGCGGCTTCCAGAAGAAGACCACCAGGCCCAGCAGCAGCACGGCGATTCCCGCCAGCAGGAAAGGCTGCGCCAGGGAAGCGAGACGCAGTTTCCACGCGTCCCCGGCATCGGCAGCCGCCTGATGCGCCATGTAAGTGTTGTACCGGGAGGAGAACCCGCTGTCCTCCAGCCACAGCACTTTTTCGATGTTTTCGCGCAGGGTGTTCTGAAGCTTGGAATTCAAAGTGCTCAGGTCGGGAATGATCGCGACGAGCTGTGTATTCAGCGACTCGTATGCGGCCTTTTCAGCTTCCTCTTCCCGGTTCAGGGCCTCAGTCGCCGTAAAGTACTGGTAATCCGCCTGGGTTTCGCTGACGGTCTCGGCGCCGGCTTCGGATTCGGCAGGCGCGGGCAGGGTCTCACCCTTTTCCGCCGCGGCAATCCTGTCGGCAGCGTCCTTCAGAAGCGCGTCCTTGAATTTTTCACCGTTTTTCAGTTCCGGAGCTTCCGCTGTCAGCTTGTCCCAGAGGGCCGCCTGATCCAGGCCAGTATATTCGGTCCAGTCCGGGATCGCGGTCGCCAGGGTCGTCAGCAGCTGGTTCTGCAGCTCCGCGTCTTCCTTCGCCTGCTGCTTGACAGCCATATCGCGCGCGAGGCGGACGAACCCGCCCGCGAGGTGCGCGTTTTCAGCCTTCAGCAGATCCGGCGCGGTTTTCCCCAATTCGGAGAGGACCGCCGCGTCGTCCGCACTCTCCGCAGACGCGAACTTCCAGTCGGAAGTATTGTCCACCAGCTGGACGTAAATATCCGCGTAGACGGCGCGTTCCGCCACAGACAGGCCGTTGGATTCCGCCAGCGCCTTTTCAAAAGCGGTAATGACGCTTTCCAGCGCCGCCTGGTCCTGCACCACAGGATTGGCATAGAGCTTTTCCGCTTCCGCGCGGGCTTCTTCCATAGCTCCGTCGCAGATCGCGTTGACCTCATCCAGTCCGCGCTTACGGAAATTCTTGTCCTTGCGCAGTTCAGACAGTTTATCGGCCCGCGCCTGCTGCGCGATGCTGTTGATCAGGCCTTCGGACGCGGCATGCAATACCGCGGCAGTCTGCATTTTATCCAGGCTGGCTACGCTCGACGGGGTATTCTGAAGCACGTACCCCGCGATTGACGTCACGATCAGTACTGCCGCCAGGGCGAACAGCACGATGGGGACGATCCGGGCGCGAATGCCCGTTTTTTTGGTATTCTCGCTCATGCGCTTTCCCCCTCCTTGCTCTTGACGCCGGACATGGCGAGGCCGAAGGCTGTATCGGAAGCGTCAACTTTCAGGATGTCAACGACCTTCCCCTCGGCGACGATCGCGATCCGGTCACAGATGGAGCGGAGCTCCTGCAGTTCCGAGGAAACCATGACGATGGTCATTTTCTGTTCGCGGTTCAGCCGGACCAGCGTTTCGAGCACCAGCTGCTTGGCGCCGATGTCGATGCCGCGGGTGGGTTCGGAAACGAACAGGAACTTCGGTTTCAGCGCCAGCGCGCGCGCCACGCAGACCTTCTGCTGGTTGCCGCCGGACAGGGTGCCCACCGGCTGAGCCGGGGACGTACACCGGATATCCAGTTCCTTGATCATATCCTCCGCATATTTGCGGATCGCCCGGGTATCCTTCTGGCGCAGGAAGCCGTTCATGAAGTCTCCCTTCACCTGCATGGCGGTGAAGGCGATGTTGTTTTCAATGGACTGGTCCAGGAGCAGGCCCACACCGCGGCGATCTTCGCTCACCATGGCAAGACCCATCCGCAGCGCCGCTCCGGCGTTGCCCAGGGGCAGCTTTTCACCGAACAGTTCGACATCGCCCACGGCTTCGTAAAGGCCCATGATGCCGTTGGGAATGCCGATCTTGCCCTGGCCGGCCAGGCCGCCGATCCCCAGGATCTCGCCTTCCCGCACATCCAGGTTGATGCCCTTGTCCATTTCGCCGGGCATATTGACCCACAGGTTCCGGATGGTCATGGCGATACCGCCCGTGACCTCCTCTTTGCGCTTCTCGACCTGGACAACGCTCTCGTCACCGCGGCCGATCATCAGGGCGGCCAGCTTTTCGGGCGAGGTATCCTCTTTGGCGAAGGACGACACCAGCTGTCCGTCACGCAGGATCGTCACGCTGTCGGCGACGTTCATGACCTCGTCCAGGCGGTGGGTGATGAAAATGATCGCGATGCCCTTATCGGCGATGGATTTCATGACGTTCAGCAGCTGCTGCGCTTCGCTTTCCGTCAGCACAGCCGTAGGCTCGTCAAACACCAGCAGCTTCATGCCGGATTTGTCGATCTCGCGGGCAATCTCGATGAACTGCATATGCCCGATCGGCAAACCGCTGACCAGCGTGTATTCCTCGATGCTCATACCCACGTCGTCGAGCGCCTTGCGGGCGTCCTGCGCCATGGCTTTCGTATCCAGGAATTCCAGGTCCTTGCCCAGGACCTTGCTGATCGCCCAGGGTTTGGTGATTTCACGGTTCAGCTTGATATTGTCCGTCACATTGAAGCCCGGGATGAGCATGAATTCCTGATGGACCATGCCGATGCCCTTTTCCATGGCATCCATGGGTGAAGCGATATTCACCTTCTGCCCGTCAAACAGAACTTCGCCCTGAAAACCGCCCGTCGAATGAATCACCGGCATGCCGAACAGCACGTTCATCAGCGTGGATTTGCCCGCGCCGTTTTCACCCAGTAGCGCGTGGATCTCCCCGGGACGGATCTTCAGCGACACGTCCTTCAGCACCGCGTTGGAGCCGTATACCTTGGTGATGTGATTCATTTCAAGAATATATTCGTTTGCCAACAGCCACTACTCCTTCCCTTGCATGCATCCCATGTGATGCAGGGTGTTATTTGCCGTAACAGCGGGTTTTCCGCCGGATACCCTGCAGATACCCGGGGGAAAAACCGCTGTTTCGTCCGTAAAAAGAGGGCTGCCCGGGACGGCCGAGAAGCGGTGGTCCGGACAGCCCTTTTTACATTTTTTCAGTTATCGGTCTTGCCCAGTCCTCAGTTCAGGTAATCGGCGAAATTGATGGGCTCGAGCGCGATGAGCAGGTAGTTGGGATATTCAACGCCAGCAGCGTCAACATAGGTGCCCAGTTCGATCTCGCCGCCGGTCGCGTTGGTGAAGCACTTGTTCAGCACGTCCATATCGACCTTGCCGTTGGTCTTGCCTTCAGCGTAAGCGCAGGCATATTCATAACCGGCGTTGATCATGGACATGTTCACGGGCAGGCTCCAGGTGGAGAAGCGGTTCACGGCGTCATGCTCGTTCAGATAGGAAGCCAGGTTCTTGATAGCGCCGTCCACATCGCCGTAGGTGGCAGTGAGGCCGAAAGCTTCCTGGAAGCCGTGATAGGGGCTCGGGCAGCAGGGCAGAGCATAGTAGGCGTTCGGCTCGTTGACGATCGCCTGCTGGAGCGCAACCTGCAGACCGCAGTTGGTGCAGTAGAAGCAGACTTTCTTGCCGGCGTATTCAGCCATGACCTTCGGGATATCCTCGAGAACAGCCGCCTGAGCGCCGCTCATGCCGGCGTCACCGGTGGGGTCGGGGCAGTCGCGTTCCACGAACTCGATGCCGAGGCTTTCGGCGGTGGACTTCATGGCGTCGCGCTTCGCAACGATGGTCTCATAGGAGAGGTGACGCGCGAAGGAATAGTGCACCAGCACGTCGCAGTCCCAGCCCTTGGCCAGGTCAGCAACCTGATAGCCGCAGCCGATTTCGTCGTTCGCCAGGACGATGTCCGTAGCGGCAGCGATGTCAGCGGGGTCTTCCGCGGGAACACCGGCGATGAACAGGATGTCATCACGGCCCATTTCCTTGGCGATCTGGGTGAAAGCAGCGGTCGCGCCTTGAACAGCCTGGACGAAGATGATCGCCTTGACTTCCGGATCGCTCGCGAAAGAGATCAGCTTGGAGATGGTGGTTTCAACTTCGGAAGAGAAAGCATCCGGATAGGTGTCGTGGAGCACGACGCCGGGGTTCGCCTGCGCGAGAGAAGAAGCGGCGTAGAATTCTTCTTCGCCCTGAGAGGTGGTACCGGTCATAATGGCAATCTTGTAGCCATCGGCAAAAGCGACATTCGCCAGGCCCAGGATCATCATGGCGGCCAGCGCAAGAGCAAGCAGTTTCTTCATAGTGGGTGAGTCCTCCTTCATTTTTCCCGCTAAGGGGATTTCCCGAATTGTAAAAAAAAGATGCGTTCATGTCAAGAAAAATACAGAATAAGTGCAATCCAGGAATGCATCTTTTTGCTCATGCCCGTGGGAAATCCGCATTCAGAGTATTCTGGCCGCTGCTGAATACCGTATCATTTATGATTATAAAGGCCTCTCCACGCCTTTAAATACGCATTTTCACTTTATTTGCAGAAGCAATATAAAAAACTGGAAGGCCGGAAGGAAAAACAGAAAACGTGTAGAAATATATCAAATATGGGATGAATATATCCGTTTACTCAGGCTTAAATATCAACGAGGAGGCAGAATCCATGGAACGCAGCACGATATCCGATATGATTCTTCAGAACGAAATGGTACTTTACGGCCAGCCGAAATGGACCTTCGGCAAGAATACCTGCAATACCTATGAAGTATTCGTCTCCTATTTCCGCCGCCACGACGGCAACCTGCTGCCCGCCTGGCCAATCCTGGAAATCATCGAAAAGGACGACGCGCTGACGATGCTCTTTTCCATCTCCCTGCTGTGGGACGCCGTCCGGAAGACGGTGGAGCTGAGCAACCGCGCCAACTCCAACCTGACCCTCTCCCTGAACGTCCTGCCCGCCTTCGCAGAGAGCCCCAACTTCGTCGAGCAGGTCAAGAACTGCCTGGCCGAAACCGGCCTGCCGCCCAGGAAACTGCAGTTTGAGATCAGCGAGCTGCAGGAGCTTAGCGCCGAAGGATGCGAGAACCTGAATTACCTCCACGACGAAATGGGCATCCTGCTGTGCATGGGCAATTTCGGCACCCACCACACCAATATGCCGCTGCTCCATCAGGTGCACTTCGACATGCTGGAGCTGGACAAGAGCTACGCCGCCCTGATCCCGGGCAACGAATCCGCCTGCAAGGCCGCCGTCGCGATCCAGCACATGGCAGACACCCTCGATATGAAGATGTGTGCCAAGGGCATCGAAAACCAGGATCAGTTCGAATTCTTCGAGGAAATCGGCGCTTACAAGGGCCAGGGTGCCCTTATCGGCAATCCCATGACCATGGAAGAGCTTGAAGCCTACGCCAAGCAGTACGCGCTGGAGAAGGGCCACAAGTAATCACTGACTCCATTCCATACACCAAAAGGCACGGCTCCCTGCGATAAATTGTCGCGGGGAGCCGTCCCATTATATGGCTGTCTTACAGTACGCTACTTCAGATACATGACGTATACCTGGCACGGGTTGTTCTCGTCCCACAGCGTCGGAAACACTTCGAACTCCTTGAACCCGAGCGCCTGGTAAAACCGGTTCGTCCTGTCGTAATCCTCGTAGACCCCCATCCGGACGGTCTTTACCTGAAGGAAAGAATAACCATTCCGCACAGCGGCTTCTTTGGCCCGTTCGAAAAGCTGCCTGCCAGCGCCGCGCCTGTGGTATTCCATGAGAACGCCCATGACGTGCAATTCCACGGTATCCTTTCCCGTTTCTTTCAGGCAGATGAATCCGATCGGCCGATCGTTCTCATACGCCGCAAAATACAGGCATCCGGCGCTTTCGCGGATATAGTTTTCCCGCGTTTCGGGAATCCCAAACCAATCTTCCAGCGCTTCCAGGATCAGGCGCGTGATCTTCTGCTTTTCCCTCGATTCAGAAATCTCCCTGACGGTCATAGCCCGTTCCTCTCATACATCGGATCAATAGAATAGCTGACAGTCCCCCTGACGGTTGAGCTGCCAGCTTTAATTCAGTCAATATCTTCCAGCATTTTCGTCAGCTTGCGCTTGACGCGCTGGAGTGCGTTGTCGATGGATTTGACGTGCCGGTCGAGCATCTCTGCGATTTCCTGGTAGCTTTTTCCGTTCAGGAACGCCGCCAGCACCTGCTGCTCGAGCGGAGAGAGCGTCGTGCTGATTTCGTTCTGGATGCGCTCCAGTTCCTCCTGGCTGATGTACAGGTCTTCCGGATTCGTCACCCGGCCCTCGATCACATCCAGCAGGGTGCGGTCAGACTCCTCGTCGTACAGCGGTTTGTTCAGAGAAACATAGCTGTTCAACGGGAAGTGCTTCTGCCGCGTCGCGGTCTTGATGGCCGTGATGATCTGGCGCTTGACGCACAGCTCCGCAAAGGCGCGGAAGGAGGACAGGCGGGAGGACTTGAAATCGCGGATGGCCTTGAACAGGCCGATCATGCCTTCCTGCACGATGTCTTCGTGGTCCGCGCCGATCAGGAAATAGCTGCGCGCCTTGGAGCGGACGAAGTTCTTATACTTGTCCAGCAGAAAGGTCAGCGCTTCGTCGTCGCCGTTCTGCGCGAAGGCGACGATTTCTTCATCTGTCAGCAGTTCAAATCGTTCGTCGTGTCGGTTTTCTTCCATGACCGTCTTCCGAATTGCAGTATTCCCGCAGGAATCACTGTTTCGCAGCAAAAGCCGCGTGATACATCAGGATGCCGGCCGCCACAGACGCGTTCAGGGAATCGACCGCGCCCAGCAGGGGCAGCTTCACACAGAAATCAGCGTTTTCAAGCACCAAGCGGGAAATCCCCTCGCCCTCGGAGCCGATCACGAGTGCCATCGGCATTTCGAGGCGCACGGTGCGGTAATCCTCGCCGGACATATCGGCAGCGTAGATCCACAGGCCGGCCTGCTTAAGCTTGCGCAGGGTCTGGGTCAGGTTGGTCACGCGGGCCACTTTCACGGTTTCCACCGCGCCGGCGCTGGCCTTGACCGCCGCGGGCGTGAGCCCCACGGAACGGCGGAGCGGTACGATCACGCCGTGCGCGCCCGCGCAGGAAGCGGTGCGGATGATCGCGCCCAGGTTGTGCGGGTCGGTAATGCCGTCCAGCACGACCACAAAGGGCTTCTCGTTCTTTTCCTTCGCGGCTGCCAGGATGTCGTCGACCTCGGCGTACTGATAAGCGGAGGCATAGGCGAGGATGCCCTGGTGATGGGGCGTGATCTCGTCCAGGCGCGCGCGGTCCACCACCTGCACCGGGATGCCGCGCTCCCGCGCCATGGCGACGATCTCACGGGCAGAACCGGACAGATCGCCCTTGGCGACTAGCATCTTCTCGATATCGCGGTCAGCCTTCAGCGCTTCGCGGATCGGGTTGCGGCCGGAAAGCAGGTTTTCGGGCTCACGGTTATACGGGGTGTCAAAGGCGGGCTTTGGCGCGTCCACCGGTTTGCGCGGGCGGGCCGGCGGCAAATCAGCGGGCTTGCGGGGTGCTTCCGTTTTCGGAGCAGCCCTGAACGTCCTGGGCGCAGCCTCACGGCACGGCGCGTCCGCTTTATTAAACGTGCGGTTGTAGCGGCCTTCGGGCTGTTCCGACGTCCGGCGGTCACCCTTCCCCCGGCTGGCGGAATAGCGGTCGTCCCGGGCAGGCTTTCCGCGGTTTTCGGTACGGCTCTCGTCGTCACGGTAGCCGCGTTTTTGGCCGCGCGGCCGTTCGTCCGTCCACTCACGCTTGGCGTTGCGGCCGGGTTTCTTCTGATAATCCTGATAATACGGCATATCGGTAATTGCTCCTTAATTTGCTTGATTGGCTTTTTCGGCCAGTTCAGTATAACGTGCACGGACTTCCTGCGCCTGGCCGCAGCTGCGGCCGCCTTCGGGGCACGCACCGCGCACACAGCCGGGGCCGGCATGCTCGAAGATCGCCGGCGCGACAGGCAGGACCAGCCGGTACATCTGTTCCGCGAGGGTGCGGATTTCCCACTGGGCGCGGTTGCAGCAGCGCAGGGAGAAGAAGTGCAGCAATTCGCGGGCGTTCATGGTCATCGTCATGCGGGTCGCGCAGGCGTTCGGCAGTACGAAGCGCGCGTCCTCATTCGCGCCGGGATCGCCGTCAAATGCTTCCTGCCACTCGCTGTACCAGCCTGCCATCTGCTCCATCTGGGCCCGGTACTTTTCTTCCGCTTCGGGGCCGAGCGCGGAAATCCGAGGGGGCACGACGTAGTCGAATACCTTGCTCATGGAGACATAGCGCTGGGACTGCACGCTGAAAGAGGCGATGCGGTGGCGCGTGATCTGAGCCAGCAGCGCGCGGCTGACGTCAGAAATGTAGAACGTAAATACCGCGTGCTCCAGCACGGAATGGTGTCCCGACCGGATCACGCCGCGCAGGAAATCCGCTTGGTCGGTCTTCGCTTTCGCGAGCAGGTCCTCCAGCGGCAGCGCGGAATAGCACGTCCGGGCCGCCAGCGCGCAGACGTTGACGGGATCGGGCGTATACGCGATTAAAGTCACTTTGGGTGACGTGATGCTCATATCAGTTCCTCCATGGCAGTGCGCAGCAGTTCCCCCAGCCGTTCGGTCCGGCCGGACAGGTACAGGCTGCCGAGCAGCGCTTCAAACGCAGTCGCTTGGCTGTACACGCGGCGGTCGATGCCGTGCGGGGCGTCGTGGTGCGCTTTCGCGTTCTGCCCGCGGCGTACGAGGGCCGCTTCTTCTTCAGTCAGCAGCGGCCTGACGCGTTCCAGGGCGTCCGCCTGCGCTTTGGCGTTGACCCGCGCGACGGCGTGGCTGTGCATCTCGCGCACGCTGATGCCGCGGCGCACGAGGCTTTCGCGTACGTACAGGTCACAGACCGTATCGCCGAAATAGGCGAGCTCCAACAACCCCAGCTGATTGACATCCGTCGGGCTGAGAGGCGGATAAAACGGATCCATTTATTTGGTCGCGGTCTTGCTGTAAGAAGACGGGCTCATGCCGACGATATTCTTGAAGGTCTTGGAGAAGTGGTAGGGATCGTTCATGCCCACTTCCACGCCGGCCTGACGGACGGAATAGCCTTCCTTCAGGAGGGTCTTGGCGCGTTCCATCTTGCAGTAGAGCTGATAGCTCTGCGGCGGCATGCCGACCTCAGACACGAAGCGCTTGCGGAAGGTCTCGACCGGCATGCGGGAAAGGGCCGCCATCTCCGCCAGGGAGAAGCTGTCCTTGTATTGGTTCTTGCGCATCGCGTCGACCACCTTGGCGATCTCGTGGCTCAGCACCGCGTCCATCGCGACCGGCTGGCCGGAATGGGAAGCGAGCATCGCCCACAGAAGCTGCTGCAGCTGCGCGCTGGACGCGTCCTGCGCGACAGACACACGCACGGTCGCCTGCACGATATGCCTCGCCAGGTTCAGCTGGGAGGGCAGGGAGCCCTGCTTCATGATGCGGTGGGGCAGCGCGCCCATCCGCTGCAGGAAAGCGCCGGCCAGCGTGCCGCCGACCATCATCCATAATACGCGCGCTTCCTGGGTCACATGCAGTTCGGCGCCTTCGGTCCAGGCGGGAAGCATGCAGCAGTCGCCGGCTTTCAGCATGAAGTCGGTGTCCGGGCCCGTCAGCTCGACGACGCCGTTTTCCACCGCCAGCCAGATCCAGTCTTCACTGGCAGCGAGGCGGTAGGTGGTGGATTCGAGCATGGCGGTACCGGATGCAGTGATGTATACGCCCGAAGCGCTCGCCAGAGCGTCAGGCTGGTGCTTGCCTTCGGCCAGAACTGCCGGGGCGGGGTTGAAATCAGATGTAATGAATAAAAGCGAATCACTCATAGCGAAGTCCCTCCAATCGTTCTTCATACGTATTTTACATGCCAGATTATACAATGTCAATATCTTTTGCCAAATAATACATATAAAAAATTGAATCTTGCGAATCCGGAAACAGAAAAACCAAAACCGATATATGGCAAATCCTCTGTTGAAACCGGCGTGACAGTATGATACAATAGCCCCGACGTCAAGGAGACGATCATATCAGACGAGTATGGAGGATATCCACATGCGGTACGGTCATTTTGACAGCCAGGCGCGGGAGTATGTGATCGACGATCCGCGCACGCCCATGCCATGGGCCAACTACCTGGGTTCTCCCGAGTACGGCGCGATCATCACGCAAAACGCCGGCGGTTACAGTTTTGTCAAGTCAGGCGCAGCCGGGCGCATCCTGCGCTATATCTTCAATCAATTTGACGAGCCGGGGCGCTATATCTACCTGCGCGACGACAAGACCGGCGATTTCTGGTCCGCGAGCTGGCGGCCGGTGGAAAAGCCGCTGGACGCCTTCAAAACGGTCTGCCGCCACGGCACCGCTTATACTGAAATCTGTTCTGCCTATGCGGGCATCGAGTCCGAGGCGCTGTACTACGTGCCGCATGGCGCGACACACGAGGTGTGGCGCCTGAAAGTGCGCAACACAGGCAGCGAACCGCGGGAGATCTCCGTGTTCGGCTACTGCGAACTGACCACCGAGAGCTATTACGAGCAGGACCTGGTGAACATGCAGTATACGCAGTTCATCACCAGCACGGAATTCCATGAGGACCATATCCTGCAGCGCATCAATCCGTTCTGCCACGTCGCCCCGAACGGCGAAAACGGCTCCGAACGCTTCTTCGGCCTCGCTGGCGCACCGGTCAGCAGCTATACCGGCAGGCGCGAGCGCTTCCTGGGCGGACAGCGTTTCAACGCTCCGGCAAGCGTGGCCGCCGGCAGCCTGGACGACAGCCTGAACTTCAACGGCAATCCCTGCGGCGCGCTGCACACCCGTCTGATGCTCGCCCCCGGCGAAGAAAAGACCATCGTTTTCCTGCTCGGGCAGAAAGGCGAGACCGAAGCCAGGCGCCTGATGGACGCCTACCGCGAGCCCGCCGCGAAAGTCGAGGCGGAGAAAGCCGCCCTGATCGGCTACTGGCACGGCAAGCTCAGCCACCTGAACGTTCAGACCCCGGACGCAGACTTCAACGAAATGGTCAACACCTGGAACGCCTTCCAGTGCTTTACCACCTTCGTCTGGTCTCGCGCGGCGAGCCTCATTTACTGCGGCCAGCGCAACGGCTACGGCTATCGCGACACGGTCCAGGACATCCAGGGCATCATTCACCTGGATCCCGAAATGGCCAAGGAGCGCATCCGCTTCATGCTGAGCGCACAGGTGCATCACGGCGCCGGCCTGCCGCTGGTCAAATACAGCCACAATCCCGGCCACGAAGACAAGCCCGAGGACGAATCCTACGTCAAAGCCACCGGGCATCCGCATTACCGCGCGGACGACGCGCTGTGGCTTTTCCCGACTGTGTACAAATACATCGCCGAGACCGGCGATACCGCCTTCCTGGACGAGGTCGTCCCCTTCTCCGACTGGGACGAGGGTACGGTCCTCGAGCACCTGAAGCGCGCGATCGACTTTACCATGCATCACCTGGGCCGCCACGGCATGCCCGCCGGCCTGCACGCGGACTGGAACGACTGCCTGAAGCTCGGCGCGGACGGCGAGAGCAGCTTTGTCGCCTTCCAGTTCTATATGGCGCTCGGCATCCTGGACGAGCTGATGCCCGACACCCCCGAAAACGAGGAGTACCGCGCATTCCTGCAGAAAACGCGCGAGGAACAGCTCAGCCTGATCAACGAGCACTTCTGGGAGGACGACCGTTTCCGCCGCGGCTACACACAGGACGGCGCGATCATCGGCTCCAAGGACGATCCGGAAGCATCCATGTGGCTGAACCCGCAGAGCTGGTGCGTCATCTCCGGCGCAGCGACCAAAGAACAGGCTGAGGCCGCCCTAGAAACCACCTATGCTCAGCTGAACACGCCAAACGGCATCGAGCTGATGGCGCCCTGCTACAAGAAGCACGCCTTCGACGGCGCGGCGATGCTCCTGTTCAACCCGACCACCAAGGAGAATGGCGGCATCTTCTGCCAGGCGCA
>JAFRNK010000081.1 GCA_017430225.1 Clostridia bacterium
CAATGGTATGCCAATGACAGAATAAAGCTGTCGTTGGGTGGTATGAGCCCTATGGATTACAGAAGGAGTTTAGGCCTTCCCACACCGTAGGTTTCATGGGCAGACTTGGCTATCTGGTCCAAGTTTCTGTCCGCACCCCCAACATGAAAAAAATGCTTTCCCCCGTTCTGGCAATGGCATTGCTCCTGAGCACAGCATCTTTCGCTTTCGCTGAAGAGTCGACCAACACGAATCCCGTTGACCCAAAGGCAAGAATGGAAGCTCTGTACGGTGAGAATCATCAGATTACAGATGATAACTATGACAAGTCGCTGGCGGTCAAGTGCATCAACGGCACTTTTGTCGGCAAAAAGACGGATAATGTCATTGCCTTCAAAAGGATTTATATTTTTAAGGAGACTGGTTACCGATAGCAGATATCGGTAACAAATAAATAAATGAAAAGGAGAACAAAACATTGAGTGGCATGAAAAGGGAATTCAAGGATCTGGTCATTTACGAGCCATACGAGTATTTGAACAGCGAAATCACGGGAGACTACGATGAAGCCCATGCCGTGAAGTGCGTAAACGGCACATTCGTCGGAACCGAGGAGTACGGGATCGCGTCGTGGCTGGGCATCCCCTACGCGAAGCCACCCGTGGGCGAGCGCCGCTTCAAGGCGCCGGAGTACGTGGACGCGAGCGACCGGGTCTTCGAGGCCAGGTACTACGGAAAGAATTCTTTCGGCGCAGAAAGCTATCCGGATTGCCTGCAGAAGCGGGTCTCCGAGGACTGTCTCTACCTGAACATCTGGGTCAACACCGACGACCGGACTGAGAAGAAGCCGGTAATGTTCTGGATCCACGGCGGGGCATATGTCACCGGATCGGGTTCACAGATGTCCTACAACGGAGCAAACCTCGTCCAGGCGCACAGTGACATCATCCTGGTGAACATCAACTACCGCCTGAACATGTACGGCTTCATGGACTTCTCGTCGGTACCTGGCGGCGAAAACTTCAGGACAGCACCCTGCAACGGCCTGCTCGACCAGGCTATGGCACTCAGGTGGGTGCACGAGAACATCGCCGCTTTCGGCGGCGACCCCGACAACGTGACCATTTTCGGACAAAGCGCCGGCGGCGGCTCGTCCTCCATTCTGCCGGTCATGAAGGAAGCGAACCAGTATTTCCAGAAGGTCATCGCACAGAGCGGCTCAACCACCCTGGCCTTTCCGGTCGGCTGCGAATCCGCGCAGGGTAAGACGAAGGCGCTGCTTGAGTACACCGGCTGCAAGACCATGGACGACATCATGGCGCTGACCGAAGAGGCGCTCCATGAGGCGTATGTCGGAGCGGTCGGCAAGTTCACGTCCTGTCCCTATTATGGACCGGAGGTGCTTCCCGAGGCGCCCATCGAGCTGTACCGGAAAGGCTATGCAAAGCACATATCCATCATGGCAGGCAGCACGGCTGACGAGGCCAGGCTGTTCATGGGTGAAGGCCCGTCTCTGACCCTGGAAGAGCAAAAGTTATTCGCCCGGCGCGCCGTGGGCGACGGAGTCCCCTACCTGAAGGAAGAGGACAGGAAGTACTACGAGGAATTCCAGCGGGTCTGCAGGTTTAAGGAGCCGGGACTTATTGAGACGGAATTCATAGACGAGCTCATGTTCAGGGTCCCCATGCTTGAGCAACTCGACGTGCAGAGCGCGTTCAACAAGACGTTCTGCTACTACTGGTCGTATCCGGGCAGCGATGCGGATATGGGAGCAGCACATTCCGTGGAACTCTTATTCGTGTTCAACCTTCGCGGCGTAGGGGCGAGAAGTCCCTTCAACGGCACGAACATCCCCGATGAGATCTTCACAGCCGTTCAGCAGATGTGGACCAATTTCGCACGCTGCGGCAATCCGTCGACTGACCGGATCGAATGGAAGGCGTACTCGGCCGATGACCGGAACATCATGGTTATTGCCGGACCGGGTGACATACGTATCGAACAGGGTCTCCTGGCAGACCAGTACAAGGCCGTGCTCCCCCTGGTCGGCTACTACCAGTTCATGGACAAGTTTTTTACACCCTGCTACCTTTTAGATATCATCGCCGCGCGCAAGTAAGACTTTTCCCGTGTACTGGAACAATTCATCCCAAATGAAAAGCTTCTTTTTATCGACGTTATGACAAAATCAGGGGCACTTACCCCGCGTGCCACCGGGACGGTTCCTCCGGTCCCTCCGGTTTGTTAGACATGTGCTGTACGCTTCTGTTCTCCCCTGCTGCCGCCGGGGAAATCACCCCACCGGGACGGTTCCTCCGGTCCCTCCGGAGTGCCATGGGACCGATAGGTTTTTCATCGCGGCGGAAGTTTCCGACCGGAAAAAATAATTTCAGGAAATGACGAACAGGAGATCCCGATGATTCGGGATCTCCTTCTTTTTACCTTGAATTACCCTCACATTTTTAGTGATGTCAAGAAAATGTAGCATCAAAGTTGATATCCGTCCGGAATCCTGATATAAGCCCTGATATGCTCATCTTTCGGGCGCTCGACAAGCTCAGATACGTTATTCACATTCCCCTCCGCAGCGAGG
>JAFRNK010000082.1 GCA_017430225.1 Clostridia bacterium
AAACAACTGTTATACAAAAACGCCGGGGTTCGTCCCCGGTGTTTTTGTAGTATGACATGTTATTTTGCATATTATTGTTATTGTCTGCCTTTTTCAAGCACACGTTACGGGATCTACTTCCTGCTCAATTTCTCGACGAGTTTTTCGAGTTCGATGTCTTCCCACTCGATGACTTCGATGTTGAGTTCCGCGGCGCGCTTGAGCATGACGCGGCGGCTGCGCGTTGCGCCGGCGGAGGTCACGATGGCCGCGCGGGAGCCCTTGCCGCCGAAACGGTCGCGCAAAATGGCCAGCTCGTTAAGTGCTTCGGTCTTGATCTCGCAGGTTTTGCAGCTGATGAACAGCGGCATGACGCCGCGTACGCACATCACGTCGATCTCGTTGGTGACCGCCTGGGCCATCTGATCCGTGCCGCGCCAGTTGACCACGGCGCTCAGGATGCAGTCGTCAAAGCAGCCCGCTTCCAGGCAGGCGCGGTAGACCTGCAGTTCCAGTACGGATCCCATGTCCCTGAGCCAGAAACGCACGGTATCGTCCGGGAAACGGAAAGAGAGCGATTTTTCGCCGATGGACAGGTCCTGAATCAGTCCTTGCGCGGCCAATGCACGAAGAAGGTTTTCATCCATTGTCACTTCGCGGTTGTTGGCCTTGCCTTTGCGCGGGCCTTCGGCATCCAGATCCTGATCGTCCGCGCGGGAGATGCGCTGGATGTAGGCGATCTGGTCGTTCCAGCCGCGGCGGTATTCGCGGTAGACACTGAACAGACGGTCGATCTGTGCGATGCGGTTTTTGAGGTCCCGGTTGTCTTCCCGGCCGGGGAGCAGTTCGCCGCCCGCCATCATCAGGCAGGAACGCGCGTCCAGACGGACTGAACACGGCAGATTGCGCGCGAAAGGCGCGTTTTTGATCTCGAAAAAGGCATTCCTGCCGCGGCTGTAAGTGATGACCGGCACATGCTCGCCGGCGACGGCGCCGGCCGCGAACAGCGCCGCGTCCGTTCCGCCGGATATATCAATGGTGCAGTCTTCATGCGTATCGAGCACCTTGCGCAGTTCTTTTTCAGTCTGAACCGCGTCCAGCAGGCTCACCGGCACGAAGGACAGGCGGACGCGGCATCCCCGCAGTTTGTAATAGCGTTCCAGGGTTTTGTGCAGTTCCCGGTCTTCCGCCACTCCCGGCGGGCAGATGTATACCGTTTCTTCCGGCCTGAACATTTCCGTGGCCAGCACATTGTCCAAAGGCCGCTCGTCGTAGAGTTCGATCAGGGTTTTCATGGCCGTTCGCCGTCCTTTCCTGCTGTCTGAGGCAATGATAGCATACCGGGCGAACGGTGTAAAGGAACAATTTATGGGTACAGCTTGACGTTCCTTGGCGGAACATGTAAAATGACGGTGCGGACGACTAAAAACGCCGCGGAGAGCAGGAACGGTAATGCGCAGGAAAGCGATTTTTTTTGATATTGACGGCACGCTGTGGGACGGGCAGAGCGTCATGCCGGAGAGCGTTTACAGCGCTTTCCGGGAGATGAAAGCCGCCGGACACGCCGTGCTGATCTGCAGTGGGCGCAGCCGCGGCTACGTATTTGACGAACGGCTCTCCGAACTGGGGTTTGACGGTTATGTGACCAGCGCGGGTGCGATGGTGGAAATCGGCGGGGAAACGCTGTACTGCCGCATCGCGCCTTCGGAATCGATCACGAATGCCGTGAACGCGGCGCGGGCGTACCGTTACGCGCCGCTGCTGGAGGGCAACCAATACCTGTATATGGAGCGCGGGGAGTTCATCCCGACAGCGTATATCGACAAGCTTTACCGGGAACTGGGGGAGCGGATCCATTCCCTGGACGCTGTCTTCGGCGACTGGCCGGACGTGACCAAGCTGAGCATGATCGCGTCGGAGGAGCCCTGCCCGCAGCCGGTAATCGAGGCGGTAAAGAACGACTGGGACGTCATCGTGCATACGCCTGAGATCCTCGAACTGACGCCCCGGGGCATCGACAAGGGGACCGGGCTCAGGCTGGCGCTGGAAGCGATGGGGATTCCCCAGGAGGACAGCGTGGCCTTCGGCGACAGCGCGAACGATCAGGCGATGTTCCGCGAAAGCGGGCTCAGGATCGCGATGGGCAACGGAGCACCCGCCCTCAAGGCGCAGGCGGATTATGTGACGACAGACCTGCACGACGACGGCATCTGGAACGCCTGGCAATGGCTGAAAGGAAATCTGTGAAAACACGGGATATGACGCACGGCGCCGCGCTGCCGCATCTGTGGGCGTTCGCGCTGCCGGTGCTGCTGGGCAACTGGCTGCAGCTGATGTACAACGCGGTCGACGCGATGATGGCCGGGCGTTTTATCGGTCAGCAGGCGCTCGCCGCGGAAGGCATCGCCGCGCCGGTTATGAACCTGGTGATCCTGGGCGTGAGTGGCCTGTGCACCGGCGCAGGCGTGCTCATGAGTGAGCATTTCGGCGGAGGACGTCTGTCCGCGCTGCGCAGGACGCTGGGTGTCCTGATCCGGTTCGGCCTGTTCGCGTCCACGGCGCTGGTCATCCTGGGCTGGCTTTTTTCGCCGCTGCTGATGCGCTTGCTCAACTGTCCGCCCGAGATCCATGACATCGCAGTCATCTACCTGCGCATCACTTTCCTTGGCGCGCCGTTCACCTGCCTGTACAACGCGCTGGCTGCCGGCCTGAAGAGTGCCGGGAATACCCGCGCGCCGTTGCTTTTCCTGACCTGCTCGGCGCTGCTCAACGCGCTGCTGGACCTGTTTTTCCTGGGCGTATTGCATTTCGGCATCGTATGCAGCGCCGTGACCACGGTTGTGGCTGAGGCGGTCAGCGCGGCGATGGCGTTCTGGTATACGCGCCGCAGGGTGGCGGAATTGTGTCCGTCGTTGGCGGATTTGCGCAAGGACAGCGCGACGACCCGCAAGCTGTTTCAGTACGGTGCGCCGGCGGCGCTCCAGCAGGCGATCCAGCCCATCGGCAAGGTGCTCATCCAGGGCCAGGTCAACGCGCTGGGCGTCAGTTCCATTGCGGCTTACAACGCGGTGACGCGGATGGACGACTTCGCCTGCATTCCGGAACAGGGCCTGGCGGTGGCGGTATCGACCTGGATCGCCCAAAACCGCGGCGCGAACAAGCCGGACCGTGTGCTGAAGGGCTTCCGCGTCGGCCTGATGATGGAAGCGTGCTACGGCATCGCAATCGCCCTGACGGCGTATTTCCTGCGCGGGCCGCTGGTCAGCCTGTTCGTCCAGCCTGAGGACTCGGCCACGGTCGTACCGATCGGGATGGACTACCTGAGCCTGATGGCATGGCTCTACCTGCTGCCGGCCTTCAACAACTGTTTCCAGGGCTACTTCCGCGGCACGGCGCGCTTTCGCGTGACGGTGCTCGCGACCTTGCTCCAGGTGACGCTGCGGTGCACCTTCACCTGGATCCTGGCGCCGGTCATGGGTATCCGGGGCATCGCCGCCGCCTGTGGAATCGGATGGATCTGCATGCTTACGATGGTGGTCTCGTACTATTTCGTGCTGAAAAGCAGGGGCCGGGCGAGCGGCTGATGATTTTTCGGGAATTCTGATTGTTATTGCAGGAAAACGGGACGTTATTACGTCTATAAAACAGAGGAGGATGTGAGCGGTATGCGCTGGAAGACGATGCTGGCGCTGTTGTGTGCTTTCCTGACACTGGCACAGGGGTGCCTGGCGTTTTCGGACGCGGTGGCAACGCTGGATCAGGCAGACGCCCTGACGCTGACGGTCGGCGGGCTGGAGATCCGGCAGATCACCGGCACGGAAAACGGACGGCAGGTGCTGAACGCGTTCCTGTCTCCGCTGAGCGCGCAGGTGGCGGTGAACGCGGATGCCGCGTATCTCGCGATCCTTTCTGCGGGGCAGGAAGCGGCTTCCGTACAGCTCGGACGGGACCTTTGGCCGGATACGAAAACGCTGCCGCACATGCTGCTGAACCGGATTTTTGACGAAACGCTGCCTGCGCTGTTTGACGCATGCATGCCGGCGGAGGAACCGCCTGAACCCGAACTGCGGAACGTGAACGTCAGGAATCTTCCCCGCAGTACGCAGCGTACGACGCTGACGGTGACGCCGGCACAGCTGGTGGCAAGCCCGGCTGTCGCGCAAATCCGCGAGTGTGCTGCTCAGCTGAGTGCACACCTGGCGCAGGCGGACGAAATCACCGCCTGGGCGGAGAATCTGGAGGCGGTATCCAACCTGACCGTGAAACGCCTGGAAAACGACGCCGGAGAGCCCGTCGCCTGGAATGTGACCGGCAATATCTCCAGCGGGGGAAAGGACGTCCGGAAACTGACGCTGTACGGCGGCATGGATGGGATGAACGCTTACGTCTCCCTGAAACTCCCGGCGCGCTCGGGCAAAAACAACTTTGAGCTGGTCATCGACCTGAAAGCCAAGACCGGAAAGAAGAAGAATACCTGGGCCGGCACGATCAGCTTCAAGCGCGTCATGAACGGTGTCAGCTGTACGATCACGGACACGGTCGACCTCGAAAACGAACACACCTCCGGCGAGCAGATCTCCGGCAGCGTCAAGCGGCAGCTGACGGAAAGCGGCATCAAGACCGTCTGGACGGTCAAACCCGTTCTGGCGGGCGACGGCCACGGTTTTCAGGGGACACTGAAGGTGACCAAGAAACATGCGCAGACCCAGGTCTGGGAGCTGGCCATGGCGCTGTCGGCACGCGAAGGCGCCGATGCCGGCGCAGTGACAGCGGAAGGGCTTCCGGAGTTTGCCGCCCAGCTGGCGAAATACCTGGCGGATTACCGGAGCAAACTGGAACCGGGCGACCAGCGGCAGCTGGATCATATGCTGCGCACCGACGCCTGGATGAACGGCCCTCTGAAATAACGAAAGTACCGCCGAAAGATTCGGCGTTTCCGATCAGTCGAAAGAAATGGAGGAACCCCCGATGTTGAAGAGAATGACAGCCCTGTTCCTTTGCCTGACGCTTGCGTGCGTGCTGGCGGCGCCTGTCCTGGCGGAAACCAACCAGCTGACCAAACTGCAGGGGCAGTGGAAAAGCTCCGGCTTCCGCGGCACGCTGACGGGCCAGGTGACCGGTGAAGCGTCCAGCCTCGTGGGCGAAGAAGTATGGGAAACGCTCAAAAAGCTCTTTGCCAGCTATCAGCTGAACCTGACGCACACCGTCAAGGATTCCCGCGCCAACGAGGGCGATGAGTCGGTCCTCACGCTGACGGATACGGCAGGCACCGAGGTCGGCCGCCTCAACATCCTGACAGACGCTTCGGGCGTCGTATACCTGCAGTCGGACCTGCTGGACGACGCCGGGCTCTACTATGCTTTCGACAGCGGTTTCGACTGGTCAAGCATGCTGTTGACGAGCGATAACGGCTGGCCGTCTCTGCTCCACGTGCTGAGCGAGATCAGCGGGGCAAGCAAGACCTGGCAGGAAAAAGCCGCGCCTTACGCCGAGCAGTTTTCACTGAATCTGTCGCGCTGGATGCAGGGCTATATCACTACGGCCACAGAGCAGGCCGTCGGCGGGGCGTACGTGACCACTGCCGTGTATGAGATTCCTGCTGCCGCGCTGCTGCAGGAAACCAAGCAGATGCTGATCGACCTGTACCAGAACCGCGCCCTGCTGGACCTGCTGGCTGAAATCATGACCGTCGAAGAGCAGGCGGCTTACCTGCAGACGAGCATGCTGCTGCCCTTCCTGCAGATGCTGGACAACGTGAAGCTGGACGGCGCGATCAGCGTACGCCGGCAGTACGACACGTCTTCGGGCACTGTGCTGTACGACAGCGTGACCCTGCCCTGCCCGGAAAGCCTGCCGGTATCTTTACTGACGTTGGTGCACGTGCCCGGCGCGGAAGGCGGCGAGCTCTGGCAGGCCAGCGTGGCCCTGGACGCGCAGAAGCTGGGGATCGCGGTGGACCAGGTGCTGAAAGTTGACCTGACTGCCCAGAACACCGACACGGATATCTGGACCGGCTCCGTGCTGGCGCTCCTGCCCGCTTCGGAGAATCCGGAAGCACTCAACAAAGAGGACCAGACGCTCTTCTCCTGCACATACAACCTGAATATGCCGGCGCCGAAGGACACCAACGACTTTTATCAGAGCCGCTACGAGCGCGCCTATGAAGCCACCCTGGTGGTCAAACCGGACGACGCGATGGATCTGCCGTCCTTCAGCCTCGGCGGGAAAACCGTCATCTATTCCAAGAGCTCCGCGGCGAGCACGGTGTGCTACGTGGAGTCCTCCCTGAACCTGAACGATCTGGACCAGGACAGCGGCGTGAGCCTGAGCTTCAGCGGCCGTACCACCTCGCGCTGGACTCCGACCATGCTGACGGACGCGCTTTCGTCCGCACTGCGCATGGATATGATGAGCACCGGCAATCGGCTGGAACTGCTGGGCCAGCTGTTCAGCCATCTGACGAAGACCCTGACGGCCCGCATCGCGAAATAAAGGAGATCATGACCAATGAGCAGACTGGGCGATTTGATCAGGCTTGAACGCACCCGCCAGAAGCTCTCCTATAAGCAGGTGGCGCGCAAGTGCGGCGTCAGTGAAAAATACCTGGAGGAGGTCGAGTCCGGCCGCCGCATCATCCAGGACGATCAGGCGCGGCGCATCCTGCGCACGATGGGTATGAAGGAACAGAGCGAAGCAGACTTCACCCTGGACGATATCGCGGCCACTGTCGACCTGCAGAGCGCAGTGCTGTCCATCGCGAAAGCGGCGGAGAAGAAACTCACCAAGAAAGAAAAGCACGAGGGCACGGACGCGGACGAAGACCGTTCCGAGACGGTCGCCGGTTCCATCTGGCTGGACGCGCTTTCCGGCGTGCTCAAGCACGTGCCGGTGGTGAACGCGGCCATGAAAGAAGTGGGACACCGCCTGCTGCCGATTACCAACGGAAAAATCGAAGGCGCGAACCCGGACAAGGTCTATTACCTGATGGCGCCGGACAACGACCTGCGCGGCTTCCGCGTCATGAAGGGCGATCTGGTGCTGGTGGTGCCGGCCCAGGCGCCTGTGGACGGCGCGCTCATGGTGCTGGATACGCCCTTTGGCAAGATCCTGCGCAAGACGGTGGTCATGCCGAACTTCCAAGTCATGCTCCAGAAGTACGACCAGTCCTGCGAAAGCGAAATCAAAAACCTGAACGCCATTACCGTGGTCGGACGCTGTGTCCGGCTGGAAGCGGAACTGTAACGGAAACAGAATCAGTCCGCTTCATCAAATAACAACGTTCCCCCTGACGCTGTGTCCGGACAGAAGGCCGGAACAGACCAGGGGGAGCGTTTTTTATCTGGAATGACTGCGTTATTCCGCGAGTTTCTTTTCTACGTCGTCCGGTTCCGGCACGCTGGTGATGCCGCCGTGCTTCTGGGTGGACAGGCTCGCGGCGGTGCAGGCGAAGCGGACGATCTGCCGGAGTTCCTCTTCCGTCAGTTCGGAGGGGGCTTTCTGATACTTCAGGAACTGGCTCATGGCGCTGCCGCCGAAGATATCGCCCGCGCCGGTGGTATCGACCACATGGATGCCGGTGGGGCCGGGCACCGTGACATTCAGGGTGCGGGTGGCGGCATGGCAGCCCTTGGGGCCGAGTGTCGCGTAGACCAGGGAGACGCCGTATTCTTTCAGGATCTTCTGTGCGCCTTCTTCGGGGGAAATGCCCCAGAGCCACTCGATCTCCTCATCGCTGATCTTGACGATGTCCGCCTGGCGCAGGCTCCATTCAATGGCCGCTTTCGCGTCTTCCTCACGTTTCCACAGCGGTTTGCGCAGATTGGGGTCGAGGCTGACCAGCATGCCCCTGGCTTTCGCGGTTTCGATCGCTTTCCGGGTGGCGGAAGCGGCAGGCTCGTTCGTCAGGGACAGGGTGCCGAAATGGAAGACCTTGGCGTCTGTCAGCAGGGCGGCATCGATCTCTTCCGGTTTCAGGCAGGTATCGGCCCCGGGCTTGCGGGCGAAGCTGAAGTCACGGTTGCCTGAAGCGTCGAGGGAGACGAACGCGAGCGTCGTGAAGACCTGATCGTCAACGAGGACGCCTCTGGTTTCGATACCCGCGTCCCTGAGGGTATTGATCAGCAGCCGGCCGAACATGTCGTCGCCGACTTTGCCGATCATCGCCGTTTTGCAGCCGTACTTGTTCAGCGCGGCCAGGAAATTGCCGGGTGCGCCGCCGGGATTGGCGGAAAGGACCGGGTAACCGGATTCATTGACGGATTTCGGGGCGAAGTCGATCAGCAGTTCGCCCAAAGCGACGACATCATACATAAAGGGATCCTCCTTCTCATAGCTGGCCGGAGCTGCCGGCCGGCGGTTTATTCTCGCGTCGTGCCGCCGTACGCGTAGGTGACGGGCAGGCAGATCAGGGACGGAACGGTGGAAAGGTGCTTGGAAAAAATGAACGGTTTATGTGAATAACACGGCATGATAACTGTAATGATCTGCTGGGCTTGCTGCTCAAAAGCGGTTTTTTGTATGCTAAACCGGATCTACTCGATTTCATCATTATCAGGAAAACATCATAACACTTTCATTAAACAAGGTCAAGGGTTGACCGGAAAAAGCGTAGTATTTGTTCTGACTGTGGAAGGCATTTGCTTGATCGCTGAATAAACATGTGAGTATGCCAGAACAACTGATCAAAAAAGCAGACTCTGTGCGGAGCCTGCTTATTGTTATTTCATTGTTGTTTTTCAGTAATATGACGGTACCAGAGCCACGACAGCTTGAGATTCAGATAGTAAAACAGCCACGAAAGCAGGTATCCGACGCCGTAGATGACGATGGCGGCCAGCGCGACAAACCAGAATGGCTGATGCCTGACATTCAGGAACGAATAGGGGATCTTGCTTTCCGGGACAATATACGTGAGAATCAGCGTCATGATGAAAACTGTATAAACGGCGATGATCCAAAGGCCGTTCCAGCGCTCCAGCGGCCGCACCGCGCCGATGGGGCTGTCGTTGAACAGAAAAGTTCCGATGGTCAGCAGCGGAATGATCACATGCATGTTGATCATGTCATACCGAGCGATGACCGGATGGTCTGAGAAGAACGGCAGATAGCCAAGCAGGACGATCATGAGCACGATGAACCCGGTCACTGCCGATGAAAGACGCCAGAAATACAGGGCTCTATATGTGACTTCGCTGCCCAGCTTCATTTCAAAGATGTTCAGAATGATCATCGCTGCGCTTGTCAGGGAAGTCAGGACGGTGGCACACACAGTCATTTTCCCTGAAACAGGTGATGAAGCCGCCTTCATACCGGACTTTATAAATAGTGGCGGTCACCCCAAGAAACACGATGATGGAGCAGATGATCATGTTGATCAGTTTACGGCGGAAATTCCGTTTTTTCATGAGGATAAAGATCTGATCCGGAGAGAGCGTGTTGGGCATGGTTCATATACCTTTCAGTGATTCAGTTCAAGGATGATTTCCCGCATGACGTTTGCGCTGAAGTTCAGGAATTCGGACGGCGCGGGGAGGCACAGGACGTTTTCAAAACCGGCGCCTTTGGCGGTCAGGACAGCTCGGTCCATGTGGTAATTGCTGCTGATCAGCACGATCGTCTGCTTTGGATCAATCATGCTGAGTATGTTCCTGAAATTCTCCTTGGTGTTTTCGGCTTTGTCTTCCAGAATCATCTTTTCCTGCGGAACGTCGATCTCAGTCAGAAGGTCGCGCATGACGGCTGCTTCAGTCCTTCCCGACTCGTCAGGGTTGCCGCCGGTCAGGATCAGGGTGGTGTCCGGATGGTCGTCCAGATACCGCTTGGCTGTTTCCACGCGGTACATCAGGTCTTTGGTCGGTTTGCCGTTTTCCAGTGCCAAACCGAGCA
Source organism: Clostridia bacterium (assembly GCA_017430225.1). Classification (GTDB taxonomy): domain Bacteria; phylum Bacillota; class Clostridia; order Christensenellales; family Aristaeellaceae; genus UBA4246. Next base: position 9,865 of record JAFRNK010000082.1, read on the forward strand.
CGACTGCATAGTCTGCCGGCCCCGAGGTGTTGATCAGGCTTCCCGCAATGACTTTTCCGCCGTAAAACAGGACGACTGCGGTGAGCGTGATCACGATGACGCGGAGCGCCTAGCCGATGATTTTGCAGACCTTTGGACGCAGCTTCGTGAAAAAACCAAAGCGCACGTCCAGCGCAAAAACGAGAAGAATGGCGCAGGCCGCCAGTTCGTACATAAAGATTTTCAGATAGTCCTGCTTCAGGACGACTCGGCTGATCCGTTGCAGCATGATCACGGACAGATAAACTGTGAACGTGATCACGAGCGCGACGAGGACTGTTCCAATGATTTTTCTTGTTTTTCCGGAGGTTTTCCTTTTCATGGTTTTACCCTCCGTTGAATAAATAGTGCAGTCATTGATCAGTCTGAAAAGCCGTTCTTCAGGTTGGCCTTATAGATCGTCTCCGGACGCTTCGGAGCTGAACAGGTTGCGCAGGGCGTAAGCTCGTTGTATGGCGCGAAAGTCAGCTCGCCGTAGTGGAACGGCGCGAGCGGCCAATAACGCTTGTTGACGGAGGAGCAGTTCGGGGTCGTGTGGTAGCGGCTGCCGCCTACCGTGTTGTAATACAGGACGGTCGCGTCGTCCGGGTATTCGGTATAACGCGTCGCGTCGTCCCACACGAAGACACGGGTATTGGTTTTCAGGTGGTTCCATAGCCATTTCATGTTCTGGCCCTGTTTGTTTTCCTTGCGCTGCACGCGGATGCAGCCATGGCTCGCCTTGTGACCGAGCCGCGGCTCAGTAGTCGAATAATCGTGCAGGCCGGATTCGTAGACGACGCTCGGGACCTCGTGGATCAGGCAGCCATTGTTGAGCAGCAGGCCCATGTCGCAGTACAGGTTGCCCGCCCAGAATCCGCCGGTCTTGCTGGCGATCAGGAATTCACCCGCGGGCGTTTCGTTCCAGGCCTGCTCACTGTTGTTGAGGCCTGTGGAGACGAGCAGGGTGCCGGTCATTTTGCCTTTTTCAAAGATGTACATGGTCTGGTTCAGCTTGTCGATCACCAGGCCGTAATCGTCGCGCGGAGTAATCTCTTTAAGAATATCCGAAGGCAGGTAGCCGGTCAGCTTTTCGGCGGTCACGCCGTAGCCCTGCTTGCCGCGGGACCTGCGAAAGGCGTCGCCGTAGGAGGTATTGTACACTTCCACCTGCGCCCAGCCGTCTTCTGTCCGGCTGAGCACATGCACGCCCTGGGATTTGTAGGTGACTTCGCCGATCACGTTGTCTTTCGTGTCCGCGTTCGGGCTGCTCCGGAGCAAAGCGGTCTGCTTGGCGGTGTGTTTGCCGTCGTCCAGAATGGTAATCGGCTGCATCATCGCCTGCCAGATGGCCGCTTCGTCACTCAGGTCGCCCATGGTCAGGGTCCAGTAATTGTCGGCTGTTTCGCCTTTTGCCGCGACGCCGGGGGAAGTTTCGTGGGAGGGAGGTTCCGCGCCGCCGTCGATCAGCCGGTAGCGGCGGTATTCCGCTGCATCAGCGGTGTCCGGTGTTTCATCCCAGACGGAGGGAGGGGCGTTCTTCGGGTCGTTCTGCAGGCTGATGCGGATGCTCTTTTTGTCCGAAGCGGTTTCTGCTGCGTCGCGCAGGGTGACGGTCAGGGTATAGTCGCCGTCCGGGGCGGACATGCTCTCCTCCCAGATCTCCAGGCTCAGGTCGTTCCGGCCGGTGACGACAGGTGTCTCGAAAACCGGCGCGCCTGCGATGGGCCAGGAAATGGTCAGGACGCCGTCGCAGCCCGCACTGACGGCGAGATCCAGCTCGATCTTGTCCGGCAGGACGATGCCGGTGCTGTGGCCCAGCAGCGTGAGCCTGACTTCCGGCGCTTCCTCAGCGAAAGAGGGCAGCGCGATCAGGCAGAGGCAGGCTGCGAGGCAGAGTGCTCGAATAAAAACTTGCTTCATGATATCCTCATGATTTCTTTTGATAGACGATCGGGACGCTGACGGCGGTATGATCGGCTTCAGACGGTTCAAAGCGGAGTGTGTTCTGGTCCAGGACGAGGGTGCCGGTTGAGCCGCGCACGCTTTTCTGCTGCAACAGCAGGGTTACCAGCTTTTTGTTCAGAAGAGGTCCGCCGCTGCGGGTCAGGCAGTTTTTCCAGAGGGTGAAGGCGCAGCCTTCCTTCCAGCTGCTGCAGCCGAAAGCTTTCTCCGATTCCTGGACGGGCTTCCCGCACAGGGGACACACGACGCCTTCCAGCAGGTCCTGCTTGCGCGCCGCGGCAGTTTTGCCGCCGCGCTTGCCGCGCGAACGGGTCTCTTCGGGGAAGCCGCCCTCTACCGTGGTCGATTTCGCGTAATCGACCAGGAATTCGCTCAGCCGGCGGATGCCCTGCATAAAGCGCTCGGTATCGCGCTTGTTGGCGGCGATCTCATTCAGTGCGAGTTCCCACTTACCGGTGGTCTCCGGGCTCGCGAGTTCCTGCGGGCAAATGCCGATCAGGGCGATGCCCTTTTTGGTCGCCTGGATCGTCTTGCCCTTGCGCGAGGCGTATCCCACCTGCAGCAAGCGCTCGATGATGGCGGCGCGGGTGGCGGGGGTGCCGAGACCGCTGCCTTTCATCTGCTCGCGCAGCGCTTCGTCGTCCAGGTCCCGGCCGGCATTTTCCATCGCGGAAAGCAGGCTCGCGTCTGTGTGCGGGGCGGGCGGTTTGGTGGTTTCTTTCTTGACGGCCGCCTTCTCTACTTTCCGCTCGTCGCCTTCGCTGAGCGGGGGAAGGGGCGGTTCGGCTTCTTTTTTATCCGGCTTTCCGACGCCGCGGTACACTTCCTTCCAGCCCGCCACGCGTTCCGTGCGGCCTGTGGAGCGGAAGTGCTCGCCTTCAGCCTCGGTGACGACCTTCGTCTGGTCGTATTCGCAGGCAGGATAGAACGCGGCGATTGCGCGGCGGGCTACCATATCGAACAATGCGCGCTCGTCGGCGGACATCTTTTCCACCGGCGCGCGGTTCAGGGTGGGCAGGATCGCATGGTGGTCGCTCACCTTGTCGTTGTCGAAGATGCGCCTGCTGACCCGCAGGCCGCCGTTTTCATTGCGCGGAATGCCCTGCACGAGCGGCTGGTAGTCCGGCGGGAGCTGCTGGAACGTCTTGGGCAGGCGCTTGAGCATGTCCATGGGCAGATAACGGCTGTCCGTGCGCGGGTAGGTGAGCGCTTTCCAGCGCTCGTACAGGCTCTGGGCCAGTTTGAGGGTCTTGTCTGCCGTGAAGCCCAGCTGCCGGTTCGCCTCGCGCTGAAGGCTGGTCAGGTCGAAAAGCTGGGGCGGCAAGTCGCGCTTCTGCTCGGATACGACGCTCACGACCCTGGCGGGCTTCCCGCGTACCTTCTTCGCGAGCGCGTCGGCTCGATCCTTGTCCGGGATCCGGTTGGCGGCCTTTTCGTCCTTGGCGGCAAGGTCGAACCACTGGCCCTGGTAGTCCCCGAAATCAGCGGTCAGGGTGTGGTATTCCACTGGCACGAAATCGGAGATTTCCTTGCTGCGCTTGACCAGGATCGCCAGCGTGGGCGTCTGGACGCGGCCCATTGAGAGGAGCACGTTGTAGCGCAGAGTAAAGGCGCGGCTGGCATTCATGCCCACCAGCCAGTCTGCGTTCGCGCGGCACTGCGCGGAGCGGTACAGCCCGTCGTATTCGGCGGAGGGTTTCAGGGTGGCGAAACCTTCCCTGATCGCTTCGTCGGTCATGGACGAGATCCACAGCCGTTCCACCGGCTTCTTGCACTTTGCCTGCTCATAGATGAGGCGGAAGATCAGCTCGCCTTCGCGCCCCGCATCGGTGGCGCAGATCAGGGAGTCGACCTCGCTCGAATTCATCAGTTTTTTAAGGACGGAATACTGGCTTTTCGTCTTGGAAATGACCTTAGTGGGGATCGTTTCCGGCTCGATGGGCAAGTCTTCCATGCGCCATTTCTTGTAGCGCTCGTCGAGTTCATCCGGCTCGACCAGCGTGACGAGATGGCCCAGGGCCCAGCTGACCATGTAGTCACCGCCCTGCATATACCCGTCCTTGCGCTCGCCGCATTTGAGCACCCGTGCGATGTCCCGTGCGACGGACGGCTTTTCGGCGACGACCAGCTTCATGGATAGATCTCCCGCATCGCTTCGAGGAAATCGGGATCCTGCTCCATGACGGCGCGGGTTTCGAGATCCATGTGGTTGGAGGGTGTCAGGTTCATGGCTCTTTGGTAGCTGTTGAGCGCGTGAATGATATTGCGGTCCGCAGAGTTGCGGTACTGTTTGCGCGCATTCAGGTAGCCCTTGCGGGTCAGGAAGGACTGCAGCACGTAAATATCGTCGCAGGTATCATAGAGTCCCACGTCCGTATAGGCGCGGCGCACGGGCGTGCCGTAGCCGTAGATCAGCTTGTAGCTCAGGGGATAGACGTTCCGCTGCACCTTGTCGGGGTTGTTGCCCTCGAGCACGTGAATCTGGACTTCTCCCTCGGCGTCGCGGGTCACGCCTTCGACGATGGCGACGTGATCGGTGCCGACTTCGGGGGAGTACCAGGCGATCCAGATGTAATCTCCGGGGAAGGGAATATATTCGTTATTGACCAGATAGTGATCGGCGCCGATCAGCCATTGCTTTTCATGTGTCTTGGGGATGCGGTCGTCGTCGGTCACGAAGCGGCCGCGGGCTACGAACCACGGCGCGCCTTCCTTGGCCTTGCCGTACATGGGGTAGAGATCGCGCAGCATGCTCGTGCCATAGCGGGTATCCGCCTCGTTCACGCACCAGGTCAGGAACTCGGCGCACCAGGCCACGCGTTTGCCGGCGTACCAATCGCCGTACTTGCTCTGGTCCTTCTTCGGGCCTTCGGTATAGCCCAGTTCTTCCTGCGCGACCTTGATTACCAGCATCCAGGGCTCCGTGCCCTTTACCTGGTCCGGATCGATCACCGGCGGCTCCCAGGTCTCGGTGGCCGGCAGCACGCGGTCTTCCGGCAGGACGGACGGCTGGGGGAGGGTATAGGGAGCGGCCGCGGCTTCCGCTTCTTCGCAGCGGGCGGTTGTGCCGCATGAAATCAGCACCAGCAGCGCCGCTGTCAGTGAAATCAGTCTGAGAATCCGTTGTGTCATCGTACGCCCTCCGTGGTCAATCTCTCTCATACGCAGCCATTATACGCCTGTTTGGAGCAAAAGGCAAACGGAACAGAAACTGTTACAAGTAGCACAGGCCTTCCCGGGCCGCTGCTTTTTGTGGCTGTGTCCAATCTGCTTTTTACAACGTCGCTTTGCCTTATACACTGGGGTGTGTTTTATTCTTTCTTTCTGTAATTGACATCGCGAAGTGCAAAGCAATGCCCGCCAGCAAGCAGCCGACCCACAGGACCAGGTTGGCATCGTCCCCGGTTTTGGGGATCCTGTAACAGACGATCGTGCCGCCGTTGCAGCAGCAATCCGTGATCCCGGCGTAAACGCCGATATTTTCATACCGGATCTGGTATCCCTGTAGAGGCTCCGCAATCACGTAGCACGCTGCTTCTTCGGGAAACCAGGCGCTGTACCTGACTTCGGTCCGGCTGATAGGTTGCCTGTCAAATCCGTGACGGTATACTGTGCCGCCCAGCTTGTACAGGGTGAAGCCGATGTCTTGTTCGTTGCTGCCTTTCCACTGCGTTTTAAAGGTGAAACTGGCGCTGGGTACGGCTACATCCTCGAATTTTGTCGGATCGAACGGTGCGGCGGCTCGCACGGTCAGGTAGGCCTCAGCGGTCCCGTCCGCGAATTCAAAAACCAGGCGGTGCTCGCCTGTTTCCAGCGTGTCCAGCCAGGCGTTATCGGGCGTCAGAACCAAACTGCCCCGGGCTGTGCGATAGAATGCTGGCGGAACTGCCTTTCCGTCGACTGTCAGCCGCCGGAACCGGTCAAAGGTCAGCCGGTCGAGGCTGCTTCGCGTCGCGGCCATGCGCAGGGACTCACCGCTGCCTGTTACGTAGCCGTATACCTCTTTATCCAGTGTATACAGGTGCCTGTAGGGAATGCGGTACAGTTCATAGCAGAAGTCTTTATCCAGATTTTCCCGCATGGCCGTATACCAGACCCAGTCTCCGACCCTGACTGCCGAAGGGCTGGTCAGCGGATCTGTCCGGCCGTCTGTCAGTGTCAGATACAGCGGGAGGAGTTCGCCGTTCCCGGTATCATAGAGGTAGAAGTTCCCGCAGCCTTCTGCGGAACTGTTGCATATCATGAGCCCGTGGTCCACTGCCGCGATGCCGGCGAGGATCCTTCCGTTTTCTTCGTTTTCGAGCCCGAGATGCCTGCCGGCGAAGGGAATGTTCCTGAGCCGCTGCCACTGATCCCCGTCATAACTGTAGACCCGCCGGGAGAGTGCATCACGAGTGCCCTCCAGAGCGCCCAGCAGATAGATCTTGCCGTCCATGACGGCGGTGTATCCGCCTGAAAGCGGGATTTCGGACATGTCCCTACCCCGGGTCCACAGGCCGGTTTCCATGTCCAGGCACAGGACGAAGGTGAAGGGCTTTTCCGTTTCGCTCTCAGCACCGAAACAGAAGATTTTCCCGCCCATCACGGCGAAGGTATCCGGGGCCCCGGTCAATGTTTCCTTTTCAGCGGCATCCGTCAGATTTTCGATCTCCCGGAAATTCCAGGACGGTTGATCCGAACAGTAATCCATGGATGCTAGGTAAAACCATTTCGTGTAATCGTCGTAGCTGGTATCAGGATCAGGAATATAGGTCAGCTCAGCAAATTCATAAACTTTTCCTTCTGCGGCAAACACCGGTTCGTGCCTGTATATGGAGATCGTCAGATGCCGGTCATCCATCTGTTCTTCGCTGTAACCTTTCGCTTTGAAACACGCTTTGAGAGCGCTTTGCAGGTCTGACCCGTTAACAGGGCAAAACCGGCTTCCGTCCCAGCGGCTGACTGTGCTGGAGTCCATTTCGTAAGCATAGAGCATTTCTTCCGCCTGATCTGTCAGCAGGACCCGGCGGATCATTTCGGTATGTTCCTCGTGGATCTTCTCCGGCGCAGGCTGTCCCTTCACCATGAAATAAGCGGACTTGGTGATGATCGTATTGCCCCGCGCCACGACAAACTGGGCAGCGGTATTGAACAGCGGCCACGCATTGCTGATCACCAGCGTTTTCCCGTCTTCCGAATACTCCGGCGCCAGGGAACCTGATGGCAGCCAGGTGATCTTCCCGCTGTCGGATAAACTGCGGAAACCCAGGCGGTATTCATCCGTCAGAGCCTGGCCGGATAAGGTCAGCGTGCCTGCTTCCACATCGCACACCGCGTCGGATACGGATGGATTCTTGTCTTCCAGCAACGAAAGATCCACCATGCCGCCCGTGGAGCACAGCGCTGCCAGCGCGTCGTTCTGCCGGATCGCGCTCAGTAATTTCGCGATCATCGCTTTGGAATAGTCCGCGCCGCTTTGCCCCGGCAACAGCGGATTCCGCCCCGCGACCAGCGCGTAGCAGCCCGCGGCCGACGGGGCCGCCATCGAGGTTCCGCTTTGGATCGCATAGCTGTGATTCTCATCCGGCAGCGGCGCGTCCGGGATACTGACGCCAAGGGAGTCGATGTAAAAATGGATGTCGCCGTACATGGAGGCGTTCGGATCATCAGGTATACTCGGGGTCACACAGATGCCCAGCCCGATGCGGCGGTTTCCGAGTTCCTCAGCGCTCAGCACCAGCTGAGCTTCCGCATTCTCCATTTCCGGGCGGATATGAATGGCGGTCCCGTCGTCCTTGCGCAGGTTGCTGTATTCGTAGGTGCCTTCCGCGACCACCTCATACCGGCTATCCTCGTTCAGCACGATCTCTCCGCCGCGCAGGATGGCCCCCATATCGCCTTCCTCGAAGGCGCGGAAGGCCAGCATGGAAAACTGCGTATTGTCGCGTCCGGTCGTGGCCGGATTCTTTTCAAACGGGAAGAAGAGGAAATACTGCGCGCCTGCCTGGGCGTTCCGCAGCGTCACTTTCATCATGGCGTCCGTTGTGAAGGTATGGTCCGTATCGATGCTCAGCTCCAGCTTCGTGTCGCGGGACAGATCGGACGGATCAGCTTCCTCGTTGATCAGCTGAGCGTGCATTTCCAGCGGGCCGAATGGTTTCACGTCCGGGTCGCCGCTCTCCGGGACGACCGTATTGCCCTGAATCCGCGTGGCGGAGGTGAACTGGCCGTAAAACTCCGTGGTCTTTCTGCGCTCTTCCCACGTATACAGATTCGGGAAATAGACCGTCTCAGCCGCACAGGAAAGGATGTTTACGCCCGGAGCGTAAAACGCCGTTGAGGTCATTCCGTGATTTGAGAAGCCTGCCGGCTTTCCGAAGGCGTCGACTGCGCCTACTTTCAGCGCATACGGATTTTCGGTGTCTGCCGGCCCATCTGTCATCGCGTCCAGGTCTTTGCAGTCGTTTCCGGCGGCGAAGAAGTTCACGATGCCCTCTTCGCCGAGTTTCGTCAGCATTTCGTCATACACATAACCGCCGGGACCGTATCCCCAGGAGTTGCTGGTGGCGACGACGTTGACACCGCGGCGCTTGGCCTGCAGGACGTAGTTCATGGCTTTTATAAAGCGGTAACTGTCCCACTGGGACGCGTCCGTATCCTCGGTGATCGGCTTGGACGGGCTGTTGGCCAGGATCATGATTTTGACGTTCACGCCCGCGCCGATACCGGCGATCCCTTTCCCGTTGTTCGCGGCTGCCGCGATGATCCCGGCGCAGTGGGTCCCGTGGCCCACCGTGTCGGTGACGTCGGTCCCGCCTTCCGCGAAGTTGTATCCGATGTCGCCTTCCAGGCCGATATTCCCCGGATTATGCCACAGGACGTCTTTCAGGTCTTCGTGATATCGGTTAATGCCGCTGTCAAGAACAGCGACTACCACTTCGCGGCCTGTGTCCGGATTCGCGGGCCACAGGCCGCCCGCGTTGGTGGAAACGACATTATCGGTCCGGCGTCCGAAACTGCTTACGCCGGTTCCGTTTGTGTTCCTTGCCGCCGGGGGATTCAGCTGGTAGCTGTATTTGTTCAGAGGGTCGTTCAGGCTGTAATTGTAGCCGGTATCATAGCCCAGAGGGGATTTCAGGTAATTCGGCTCCGCGCTGACGATGTCTTTGTTCCGGGAAAGCAGACCGATCAGTTCTTCTGTGCGATATCGGCCGCTGGCGACCAGGGCCGCTTTCAGACCGCTGTCGATTACCAGCGGATCGACCAGGGTGTAATCCTTTCCGAGGCTGGCTCTGAGGATTTGGTCCATGCTGTCCGGTTCTGTGACGGCTTCCGGCCTGAACGCTACGATGACCTGATGCTCCGCACAGCCGGATTCCGATAAACCGGCTCCGGGGGCCGGGGACGCATCTGCGCGCACGAACGTGAGGAATATAACCAGCAACACAGCCAGTGCCGGCAGCAGGTTTCTTACTGTTCTGTTCATAGTCCGAATAATTTCTCCTCACATCCGGGTCGTCTTCATCAGGAAACGAAATAGTCGATAAGTCCCTTCGACCGTGCCAGTGTTTATTTCTGCTTTCTCAATTCACGCCTGCGGATCGCCGCTTCGTACTCTTCACGCTCCTCGTCGGTTTCCGGTGTGAAGGCCGGGACGGCCGTGGGGCGGTCGTTGTCGTCCAGGGCGACGTAGACGGCGTAAGCGCGGTTCACCAGCGTACGGGTGCTGTCCAGGTGCTCCACATAGCTGTCCACGCGGACTTCAAGGGAAGTATGGCCCGTCCAGGTGACGCGGGCGTCCTGGGTGATGGTGTCGTTCAGATAGGCCGGGGCAATGAAATTCAGGTTTTCGATGCAGACGGTCGTGACCGCGCAGTGCGTGAACCTGCGGGCCGCGACCGCGCCGATGATATCGATCCAGGCCATGATCTGGCCGCCGAAAAGGCGGGGTTTGGCATAGCCGTTGCAGTGCTGCGGCAGGACGATCTGTACGCCGGTCGTGATTTCAGCCATATTTGTCGCTCCTCTGCCCGGAACGGATTATATTGTGACATCCGGACAAATCCAGTATACCACAAGCTGTGCCGGGAGAAAAGAAAAAAGTCACGGCACAGACGGCGTTTTGTGAAAGACAGTTCAGCCCGCCGCAATCAAAATTGAGAGAACAGTCTTGCAAACGGATGTAAAATATGATATCATTTCAGCAAGAATCCGATAGGGTTTTATCGGAAAATAAAAAACGGAGGAGAACACGATGAAAAGAATCCTTGCTGTTGTGCTCGTACTGATGATGCTCGCTTCAGTGACCGGCGCTCTCGCGGTCAATGAAGACGTGGAAGGCAAGATCACCATCTATACTTCCATGTACCGTTTCGTTTATGAAGGCATGAAGGACGAGCTCGC
>JAFRNK010000083.1 GCA_017430225.1 Clostridia bacterium
AAACTGGCCAGGATATTGGGAGGAAGTCCCTTTATTTCCCGCCAGTTCAGTCGTTTATTCCGGTTTTTGAAGGATATCTTGAAAACTCAATACAAAATGGCTCCAGCAACTGCTTGCTGAAACCATTTTGTCTACGATCTGGGGCGGCACCCATCGCGGTGCCGCCTTTTCATTATGCGGCAGAACACAGCCCTGCTTCTTATACACAAAGTAAGATTATAAAAAATCTGTGCAAGGCCTGAAAGGCGTTTACTGAGTATATGAATTCGATTTACGATGTGAAACTGTTCAATTACGATGTTCGTCTTATGCTTTTCTCATTTTTCTATTAGTATTATGCTGAAGAGAGGTATAAGGAGAACTGCGGAATGCTGAACATTATCATTTTGGAAGATCAGGCCGAGCAGGCGGAACGGCTGTCCCAGATGCTGAAAAAATATGCAGAAGTCCACGAAGGGTTTTCCTATAATCTGAAACTGTATGACCGTTCCATCACCTTTCTGACCGAATACAAATGTGACGCCGACGTACTGTTTCTGGACATTCAGATCCCCGATATGCTGGGCATCGAAGCAGCGAAGCGGATCCGGCAGATGGACAACCGGGTGATGATCATCTTCATTACCATGCTGACCCAGTATGCCATCGAGGGGTATTCCGTCGGTGCGTTCGATTATGTACTCAAGCCTGTGCGGTATGAGGAGTTTTCCACAAAAATGGACCGTGTCTGCCGCATGCTGGCCCATCAGAACACCTCACTGAGCCTGGAGGTGCGAACGAAAGAAGAGATACGTCGCATCAATGCCGACGATATCACCTTCATCGAAGTATCCAACCATGACGTTCTGATCCATACTGACAGTGAAATCATCCGTCAGTGGGGCAACCTGAAAAGCTACGAAGAAAAACTGGCCTCTGTCCATTTTGTGCGGTGCAGCGCTTCCTTCCTGGTAAACCTGAAATACGTCCGGGCGGTGAACGGGAGCACCGTGATGGTACACGGCCACGAATTGCCTATCAGCGCCAGCAGGCGCAAAGAATTCCTCATGGCCCTGGCCCAGTACAAAGGGGGAAGCCGGTAATGACCTACATGCCTGTCTGGTACCAGCAGGGCCGAAGCGCCATGCTGCTGGTACAATCGGTGATCGGTTTGCTGCTGGTCGCTTATCCCATGAAGCGGAGAAAGCACTTCGTTCTCCGCCTGGCGCTTTCTGTGCTGGCAGGGTGCGGTGTGCTGTATCTGACCCGGGGAATCTACATCGTGGGCAGCACGCCCCAGGCCATGCTGAGTCATGCTGCGGCAGCACTGCTTGTCTATGTGACACTGAACGTCATCACCTGGGTCTGCTACGACGAAAGCGTCTGGACCGTACTGTTCATCGCGGCCACCGGCTATATTGTCCAGGATATCGCGGGCACGGTCAAAACACTGTTCCGGCAGATCGAATGGGTAAACAGTTTTTCACGGCAGTCCTTCGGTGTACTCATTGTCGATCTGATCTGTTACGGTGCGGTATATGCCCTGATGTTCTTTGCCCTGCGCCCCTTTGTCAAAAACAGAGAGGATCATTTTGACAACAAACTGAAAGCGATCTTTTCCGTGTTTGTCCTGCTGCTGTGCATCGGCATGGCGCGGCTGACCCAGGACAATCCCGATCGCAACCAGATGGCGGTCGTGGCGGAATCGTTTTTCCAGATCGTCATCGACGTGCTGCTAATCGCGCTTCAGTTCGGCGTGATGGAGCAGGCCCGCCTGAACAGCAATATGGAGACCATGCGGGAACTGGTGCACACCCAGCGGGTGCAGTACGAGGCGAGCAAGGAAAGCGCTCAGCTGATCAACGAGAAGTACCACGACCTGAAGCACCTGCTGAAATCCTTCCGGGGTACGGTGCCCCAGGAACAGCTGGACCAGCTGAAGCAGTCCATCGCCGCCTACGAGCGCCCTGCCAATTCGGGCAACGAAGTATTGGATGTCCTGCTGGCGGAAAAGATCGGCATCTGCCAGCAGCGGAACATCGTGCTCACCTGCTCCCTGGGCATGACGGATTTCTCCTTCGTAGAGGAGCTGGACCTTTATTCCCTGTTCCAGAACGCCCTGACCAACGCCATCAACGCCGTATCCGCCCTGCCGGAGGGAACGGAACGCTTCATCTCCCTGTCTTCGGCCAGGGACGGCAACATGCTGAATATCCACGTGGAAAACCCTTGCGAGGAAGACATCACCTTTGTCAACGGCCTGCCCCAGACCAAGGAGGATCCGGACTGGCACGGCTTCGGCATGAAGAGCATGAACCGCATCGCGGAAAAATACAACGGCATGCTCACCGCCGAACAGCGGGGGAAGATGTTCTTCCTGGATATCCTTTTGCTGGCCCCGGAAAAGTAATTACGATGCAGAAAAAATACAGTTGCGCGGTTCGCCTTGCGGCGGGCCGCGCTTTTTTGTACGATCGTTTTATTGCCTGTCCGACAACATCCATCAGGATCTGACCAGCCGGTATTATCTTTATAACGCATTCCAGGATGGTTTGTTTCAATAAAGGAATTACGATGTAAAAACGCTCAGTTACGATGTTCGCCTTGTAATGAAACGCGCCATTTGATACATTAGCGCCACAAAGACGACCTGCCCAAGCAGGTCAAGAAGGAGGATTCCCCATGAAAAAGTTTGTTGCCCTGCTGGCCGTGATGGTACTGGCCCTCTCTATCATGACAGTCGCTTCCGCTGAGATCAAGAGCAGCTACAACCTGAGCGACAACAACTTCATTGAAGCGGTCGGCTGGTATGCCACCAAGGACGCTTCCCTGATCCTGCGTGACGACACCCACTATGAACTGTTCTACCGTGAGTACTACTTCGGCACCACCGACCCCGGCCTGAAAGCCAACAAGCTGATCGTGTATCGCGGCACCTATTCTATCGCTGAATCTGCGGATGACGAAGCCTGCCATTTCGACATCACCCTGGACACCTGCGAAGGCATCTATTTCGAGCAGCACGGCAAGGGCTACGGCCGCACTCCCCTGGGCTACGCCATGGTCCTGGACACCGACAACTGGACCGATGCAATGAGCGACATCGCTTTCCCCGATGGCACCGATGACGGCGCCGCCGATTTCCTGGCCCATCACACCCTGGAAGGCAAAATGTTCACCGTCGAAGACCTGCGTGAAGACCTGGACGACGTGACCCTGCAGAACATGATCGTCGCCCTGCCCGAAGGCATGGAAGCCGTTGAAGCTCTCACCATCACCGAAGGCTGATCACCAGAATAACCTGACCTGTAATTCAAGGCCGCCGTGCGAAAAGTGCGGCGGCCCTTTCTAAATGATGAAGGAGACAAATATGGCCAAAGCAAGTAAAGTCAAGAAGCAGCGCAACGGCAAGCTGCTCTGGAAGATCCTCGCCGGCGTCTTCGCGTTTCTGTTCGCGTTCTTTATGATCGCGACCCCGATCGCCAACAACTATTCCACCATCATCAACATGGTGCTGGGCATTGAAGGCAGCACCGTGGTGGGCGACGCGGCGGAGGATCTGCCGCCCCGCTTCGTATCCGATTATGAAACCAGCGCTGAGCAGGCGGCCGCGGCCGACCTGGTGTGCGAAAGCGTTGTCGCCAACGGCGCCGTGCTGCTGCTGAACCGCGGCAACGCCCTGCCGCTCAACGGCAATGAGAAGGTCAGCCTGCTGGGCGCCTCCTCCGCCCGCTTCATCTACGGCGGCACCGGCTCCGGCGGCATGGACACCTCCAAGGCCATGACGCTCAAGGATGCTCTGGAGCAGGACGGCTTCACCGTGAACCCCACAATGTGGAACTTCTATCGGGAAGGCGCGGGCAAGGATTACGGCCAGAAGAGCGCTGCCGGTTCCCTGAACAACTACATCTTCAAGAATGAAGAATTTGCCGTCAACGAAGCGCCCCTGAGCGCCTTCACCGCCGCTGAATGGGATTCTGTTTCCCAGTACGGCGACGCGGCGATCATGGTCATCGGCCGTGTCTGCGGCGAGGGCAAGGACCTGCCCGTTGTCGGCGCCTCCGATGCGAACGGCAACATGCTGTCCATCAGCAAAGAAGAGCGCGACATCCTGGCGAAGCTGGCGGAACTCAAGGCTGCGGGCAGCCTCAAGAAGATTGTCCTGCTGCTGAACACTGCCAACGCAGTGGAGCTCGACGTGATCGACCCTGCGGTGTGCGGTGTGGACTACAGCATCGACGCCTGTCTGTGGGTCGGTGAAGTGGGCCAGAGCGGCATCCGCGCCATCGGCGACCTGCTGAATGGCAAGATCAATCCCTCCGGCCGTCTGGTGGACACCTACTGCTACGACAACACCACCTCTCCCGCCGTTCAAAACGCCTATGTCACCTCCTACACCAACGCGGCACAGGCGGGGCTGGCCTTCGCCAAGACAAACAACGAGTACTATGTGGTCTATCAGGAAGGCATCTACATCGGCTACCGCTACTATGAGACCCGCTATGAAGACGCTGTGCTGGGCAACGCCAATGTCGGCGATTATGACTATGCCAAGACCGTCGCCTTCCCCTTCGGCTATGGCCTGAATTACAGCAATCTGACCTACGGCAAACTGAACATGAAGGAGAACGGCGACAAGTTCGACTTCACCGTAGACGTGACCAACCCCTCCAGCCGGGACGCCAGGGAAGCGGTGCTGATCTACATGCAGAGCCCCTACACCGCCTATGACAAGCAGAACGGCATCGAAAAGGCCGCCGTGGAGCTGGTGGGCTACACCAAGATCGATGTACCCGCGGGCAAGACCGTTACCGCAAACGTCTCGGTAGCCAAGTCTGAAATGCGCGCCTATGACGCCAACGGCGCGAAGACCTACATCGTGGACGAGGGCAACTATTACTTCGCCACCGGCAACGGCGCGCACGAAGCCCTGAACAACATCCTGATGCAGAAGGCCGCTCAGAAAGATACTCTGAACGGCACCGTCGATACCGCCAGGATGGTGGGCGAAGGCAAGGCTGATCTCGCGGTCGTGTACAAACAGGCCAAGCAGGACAACAGCATTTACGCCACCAGCCGCACCGGCGTGGCCATTACCAACCAGCTGGATCACGGCGACCTGAACAAGTTCGACGCTGACACCAGCAACGACATCAAATACCTGACCCGTTCCGACTGGGCGGGCACCATGCCCAAGGCGGACCTTTCCAACAACGCCTACAAGGCCGCTGTGCAGATGGCAGCCAATGACGAACTGGTCAAAGCCCTGAATACGGTTATCGACTCTGAAAAGAAGGGCACCATGCCCACCATGGGCAAAGAGGGCGAACTGACCCTGGCGCACTTCATCGGCGTGCCCTTGGACGGCTCCATCACCCTGCAGAACGGCCAGACTTACACCTGGGACGATCTGATGGATCAGGTGAAGTTCAACGAAATGGCCAAGCTGATCGGCCAGACCTATCACGCCACCGCGGCGGTCAAGTCTGTCGGCAAGCCCGCCACCAAGGACGAGAACGGCCCCCAGGGCATTACCGCGACCCTGACCGGCGGTTCTTCCTCTACCAGTTACACCAGCGAAGACGTCATGACTGCGTCCTTCGACCCTGCTGTCGCTGAAGCCGTGGGCCGCTCCATGGGCAACGACTGCCTGATGGCCAACCGCAAGGCCTACTCCGGCATCTACGGCCCCGGTGCGAACATCCACCGCACCCCGTATTCCGGCCGCAACTTCGAATACTACTCCGAAGACCCCTTCATCTCCGGCAAGACCTGCGCCGCTGAGACTGCGGGCATTCAGAGCAAGGGCGTATACGTGTACAACAAGCATTTCGCCTTCAACGATCAGGAAACCGGCCGCGACGGTATCTGCGTATGGACCAACGAGCAGGCTGCCCGCGAGATCTATCTCCAGGCCTTTGAATATCCCATTGCTGACGCCAATGCCTACTGCGTCATGACCTCTTTCAACCGTCTCGGCGCGACCTGGGCCGGCGGCGATTACAACCTGATCACCAATATCCTGCGCGGCGAATTCGGCATGCCCGGTTTTGCGCTGACCGACTTCTCCAACAACAACGCTTTCATGGATGTCGTCCAGGGTCTGCTGGCCGGTGGCGACGGCTGGGACTGCAACGACGCCTCCAAGTGGACGGACAAGCTGAAGACCTATTCCGATGATCCACAGGTAGTGTCCGCCATGCGTGAAGCGACCAAACACATCCTTTACACCGTGGCCAATTCCAATGCCATGAATGGTATGGGCTTCAACACCATCGTGGAAGAAGTGCACGGCTGGTGGCAGGATGCCCTGGAGATCGGCAAGTGGGTGACCGGCGCCCTCGCACTGCTCTTCCTGGCCATCGCAGTCCTGGACACGATGAAAGCCAAAAAGAAGGCTGCGTAACGCAGACTTTTCCGAAGAAAGCTGAATGATATTTGTGTTTTATTGACAGGAGGTTCCACCTATGAAGAAAATTACTGCCCTGCTTTGCGCTCTGGTGTTGGTTCTCTGCACCGTCACTGCTATGGCCGAAGGCCGTACCGCTCCTGCTGACAAGAAGGTCATCACCACCGACGATGTAATCGGCGCGGAAACCGTATTCAAGAAATATGACAACAAGTTCTACGACGCCGCCTCCGAGCAGCCCGGTACCGTGGTCCGTCTGGACTACACCACGACTGCTTACGGCGCGGAACAGCCCGGCTGGGTGAACGTATATCTGCCCTACGGCTATGACGAGAACGGCACTGAGCGCTACAACGTGATCTATTTCCTTCACGGCACCAACGAGACCCAGGATAGCTTCATCGGCGATGAAAAAGCCAAGAACTCCCTGGACAATATGATTGAAGCGGGTATCACCGCGCCTTTCATCATGGTGTTCCCCACCTACTACTACGATTACGAAGCCCGCGCCATCGACATGGAAGCCTTTTCCACGAAGGAAATGCGCAATGACATCATGCCCGCCGTGGAAAGTACCTACCGCACCTATGCCGAGACTGCGGATGAAGCAGGCTTCATCGCTTCCCGCGACCATCGTGCTTTCGCCGGTTTCTCCCGCGGCTGCTACGCCTGCTGGCATCAGCTGTTCCACAGCCTGGATTATGCCAAGTGGTATATGCCCTTCTCTGCCAACATCAGCAGCGCGACTGAAATGGGTCTGGATATGCCCGTGGAAGAGCAGATGCAGCTGCTGAAAGACGCCCTGAATGCCCAGGCGGATTACAGGAACGACTTCTTCATCTATGCTGCCTGCGGCGGCAAGCGTGACATGATGTACGACGTGAACGCCGCGCTGATCTCCGCCATGGTGGCCGATACGGACGACTTCAGCTACGGCACCAATCCTGCCGAAAACAACCTGTATTACAGCATTTCCGGCGAGATCCACCAGACCCTCATGAGCCGCTTTTATTTCTACAACGCCTTTGACGTTGTGTTCAAGTAAGTTTTAATCATAAAGCAGGTTGAAGATTCCCCCAGATAGCGAGTCTTCAACCTGCTTTTTTTGTGAATTGCCTTTGATTGTATGCATATCAATATTATTGAAGAGGATACTTATTCAAAGAGCACTTCCAGTATGATTGTTCATCCAGGCGTTATTCATATTTCAGAATACTGTATCCTGAGATAATCACTTGTTGGCAGAAATGATAACGCTTTTTTCGCAGAAAAGCAGCCGGCACAGCAGAACCGAACTTTATGTTACCGAAACGCCTATTCTGAGCTGGGCATTAAGGGCAAGTACAACAACCATGACTGGCGAACCACCTTTGCCACCCAATTGATCGAAGCCGGCGCGACATCCAAGCAAGCTGCCGACCAGCTGCGGCATACTTCGACCCGCATGGTCGAGACAGTTTATGCCAACGCACGCGATGCCGGAATTCTCAAGCAAAGAGATCTGGTTGAAAGCCTGAACGCATCATTTATGGCTTCTTAACAGCTTCCAGAACAGTTCGAATGTGCTTGTGTAATGAGCATTTTCGAAAATGTCTCAGCTTCTCCCGCGCTGCTTTTCAGCGACATGCCTCAAAAATCCCCTCTTGAGGCCCCAAACGCCTGTTTTTCAGACCAATGAAAAAACCCGGAAACGCTTGCTGTATCGGCGTTTCCGGGATCAGTGGGATTAGTAGGGCTCGAACCTATGACCTCCACGATGTCAACGTGGCGCTCTAGCCAACTGAGCTATAATCCCACGAGCAGGATGTATTATAGCATAACAAATCACTTCGCGCAAGGGGTTTGGAGAAATTTCTTTGCGATCCGGAACGGGCATGGCGGATGTGGGTCATTCCGCCTCCGGAAGACGCTCCACCGCCCGCAGCAGGGCGGAATGGGCGCGGCTGTTTTCAGCGATCTCCTCCGCGGAGGGCTTGACCGCGCCGCCGTACAGCACCCTGGCGATGGGCTTGCGGCCGCAGGTGCAGACCGGGGCTTTCGGCGGGCAGACACAGGGGTTCTGCATCCTGCGGAAGGCGGTCTTGACCAGCCGGTCCTCGATGGAATGGAAGGTCAGCACGCAGAGACGGCCGCCGGGCTTCAGCCGCATGACCCAATCGGTCAAAGCCTGGGAGAGCGGCGCCAGTTCGTCGTTGACGGCGATGCGCACCGCCTGGAAGGTCCTCCGGGCCGGGTGCCCGTCGTCCTTGCGGCGGACAGCCTTCGGGATCGCGGCGTCCACACAGGCTACCAGGTCCATGGTCGTCGCAAGCGGGGTTTCCCGACGACGCTCACAGATCTTCTGCGCGATGCGCGCGGCCCAGCGCTCATCGCCGTAATCGTACAGCGCCTGGCGGATATCCGCTTCCGGCACGGTGTTCAACCAGTCCGCGGCGGTCATGGGCTGGCGCTGGTCCATGCGCATGTCCAGCGGCGCTACTTCATGATAGGAGAATCCGCGCTCCGGCGTATCCAGCTGGTAGGAGGACACGCCCAGGTCCAGCAGGCCGCCGTCCAGCAGCACGCCCTCCGGCAGCAGCGCGTCCACATCATGGAAGTTCCCGCGGAGCGCACAAAAACCGGGGAAAGCGCTCAGACGCTCCCCCGCGGCTTTGATCGCGGCCTCGTCACGGTCGATGCCGTAGAGCCGGCCGGTATCCCCAATGCGGCGCAGCACCGCTTCGGCGTGGCCGCCCCCGCCCAGGGTGCCGTCCGCGAAAGTCTGACCCGGTTTGGGGTCGAGGCATTCGAGGACTTCCCTGAGCAGGACCGGCTGATGATAATATCCTTCCGCCATGGCTCAGCCCAGCTCGGCGATGCGCTTCTTCAGCGTTTCGAGCATCTGGCGGTTCTTTTCCAGCTTGGCACGCTCACTCTCCACCAGCGCGGCAGGCGCTTTGCCCGTGAAGCCGGGGTTGTTGAGCTTGCCCTCGGAACGGGCGATCTCGTTTTCGAGGTTCTTCTGTTCCTTGTCGAGTCGCTTCTTTTCCTGATCCAGGTCGACCAGGTCGCCGAGCGGGATGAAGAGCTCGCCCGCTTCGCACACGCCGCTCACGAGCTTGCCTTCGGGCTTCTCGCCAGCGGACAGCATTTCCATGGCGGACACGCTGGCCAGGCGCTGGAAGTAGGGTTCAGCGCCGGAGAGAGCTTCCGCCCAGCCCTGGGCGGGACGCACCATCAGGCGGGCCCTGTGGCCGGCCTGTACGTTCAGCTCGGCGCGCTGGTTGCGGATCACGCGCACCATTTCCATGATGCCTTCCATCCGCGCGGCCTCGGCGGCAAAGCCGTAGTCTTCCGCAACGGGCCAGTCGGCCAGCATGCAGGAAGCGCCTTCCTGTCCGGGCAGGCGGCCGTAGATCTCTTCCGTGAGGAACGGCATGAAGGGATGCAGCAAGCGCAGCAGGCCGGACAGGACCTTGAGCAGCACCGCCTGGGTAGCCGCCTTGCGCTCCGCGTCGTCGCCCATCAGGCCGGATTTCGCCAGCTCGATGTACCAGTCGCAGAACTCGCTCCAGATGAAGTCGTACAGTTTCTGGGTCGCCAGGCCGTACTCGGCGTTTTCCATCGCGTCGGTCACCTCGCGCACCGCGAGGGCGTAGCGCTGCAGGATCCACTGGTCCGGCAGGGTCAGGCGCTTGCCTTCAAGGGTCTGCAGCTTATCCATGTTCATCAGCACGAAGCGGGAAGCGTTCCACACCTTGTTGGCGAAGTTGCGGGCCATCTCGACCTTCTCGTCGGAGTAGCGGGTATCGTTGCCCGCGGAAATGCCCATGCACAGGGAGAAGCGCAGCGCATCCGCGCCGTATTTGTCGATGATTTCCAGCGGATCGACGCCGTTTCCGAGGGACTTGGACATCTTGCGTCCCAGCGCGTCACGCACGAGACCGTGGATGACCACCTTGCGGAAGGGGATCTCGCCCATCTGCTCCAGGCCGCTGAAGATCATGCGCGCGACCCAGAAGAAGATAATATCGTAACCCGTGACCATGACGTCGGTCGGGTAGAAATACTTGAGGTCTTCGGTCTGGTCCGGCCAGCCCAGCGTGGAGAAGGGCCAGAGCGCAGAGGAGAACCAGGTGTCCAGCACGTCTTCGTCCTGGGTGATAGCCTTGCACCCGCACTTCGGGCAGGCGGTCGGATCTTCACGGCTGACGATGGTCTCGCCGCAGTCTGGGCAGTACCAGGCGGGAATGCGATGGCCCCACCACAGGTGGCGGGAGATGCACCAGTCACGGATGTTTTCCATCCAGTTCATGTAGATCTTGCTGAAGCGCTCCGGCACGAACACGGTCTCGCCGTTCTTCACGCAGTCGATGGCGGGCTTGGCCAGAGGCGCCATTTTCACGAACCACTGCTTGGACACCATGGGCTCGACCACCGTATGGCAGCGGTAGCAGGTGCCCACTTCGTGGTTCAGGGGCTCGATCTTGCCCAGCAGGCCGAGGGCAGTCAGGTCTTCCACGATGGCCTTGCGGGCTTCCAGGGTGGTCATGCCGGCATACTTGCCGCAGTCCAGCACATGGGGCTCGTTGACCGTGTTCAGGCCCTTGGCGAACAGTTCGTCCACCTCAGCCTTGTCCTTCGCGCCGGTCATATGGCCGTCATAGGTGAACACGCGCACGATGGGCAGGTTGTGGCGCTGGCCGACTTCGAAGTCGTTCGGGTCGTGCGCGGGCGTGATCTTGACCACGCCGGTGCCCTTTTCCATGTCCGCGTGCTCGTCCAGCACGATGGGGATCTCCTTGTTGACGAGCGGCAGGATCACATGGCAGCCGTGCAGGTGCTTGTAGCGCGGGTCCTCGGGGTTGATGGCCACAGCGGTATCGCCCAGCATGGTTTCCGGACGGGTGGTGGCCAGTTCCAGCTTCTCGCCGGTCTCCTTGACCGGGTAGAGCAGGTGCCAGAAGTGGCCGTCCTTCGCCTCGTATTCCACCTCAGCGTCGGACAGGGAAGTGCCGCAGCAGGGGCACCAGTTGATGAGCCGGTTGCCGCGGTAGATCAGGTCCTTCTCGTACAGGCGTACGAACACTTCGCGCACGGCGCGGGAGCAGCCCTCGTCCATGGTGAAGCGTTCGCGGCTCCAGTCGCAGGACGCGCCCATGCGGCGCAGCTGGCGGGTGATGCGTCCGCCGTATTCTTCTTTCCAGGCCCAGGCGCGCTCGAGGAACTTCTCACGGCCCAGCTTCTCCTTGCTGGTGCCCTCGCTGCGCAGCTTGTCCACGATCTTGACCTCGGTGGCGATGGAGGCGTGGTCGGTGCCGGGCAGCCAGAGCGCGGCGTCGCCCTTCATGCGGTGATAACGGATCAGGGAGTCCTGCAGCACGCCGTCCATGGCGTGGCCCATATGCAGCTGGCCCGTGATGTTGGGCGGCGGCATGACGATGGTGAAGGGCTTCTTGTCCGGATCGCGGTGCGCGATGAACGCGCCGCTCGACTCCCAGCGCTCGTAGGTTTCTTTCTCGATCGCCTGGGGGTTATAGGTTTTTTCCATGGTGAATTCCTGTTCAGGCATAGCTGTACTCCTATCTTTATATGAATGATCAGAGCATAAACACGATAATATAGATGGCCAGCGCGATGAGCGCCGTGATCAGTTTGATGAGCAGGCTCAGGCGCGTCCGCTTCTCCATATTACCCGGATAGACCTTTTTCGCGATCACGCCGGACGAGAAACACCCGGCGACCAACAGCGCCAGCACCGCCAGCAGGGCGATATTCTGACCGCTCATGATACGCCTCCTCTCTGAATCAAAAGACGAGCTTTTCTGTTGCTCCGGATGATGCCGCCCGCTGTGGTCTGCAAGGCACGAAACCGCTAACGTCCGGCGGTTTATCCGCCGGATGAGGCTGAAGGCCGAACCCGCAGGGAGTGAGGTGCAGTGCCGCACAGACCGTGCGAGGGGATCATTAAGGGGACACTCCCTTAATCCAAATCCGCAGCGGCGGCATGTACGGCGCGAGGAGATTCTGCGTCAGCAGAATCTGCCTTGCACTCCTGCTGCCCGGGAGGAACAGCCGTTCCGACAGGCAGGAGTGACGGGGGTGTTCGTGAGGGGGACGTGTCCCCCTCACGGTTACTGCGCAGCAGTAACAAAAATTCCGCCCTTCAATATGAAGGACGGAATGACCGTGGTACCACCTTGATTCACAGCCGGCAATGCCGACTGCCTCTGAGCGCGATAACGGGCGCAGCCGAACGATATTGCGATCGTTCCCTCAGCGGACGACCCTTCCCGGTTCCTCTCCCCGCACCGCTCTCAGCCGAAGACGGCGCTTTCTGTGTTCGGGAGTCATGACCCGGTACTTCCTTCCGCGCTCAACGGGTATTATGATCAGGCCTTCTTTTCTTCAGCGCTGATCTCGATGACCTGCTTGCCATCATAGTAGCCGCAATGCTTGCAAACGCGATGCGCCAGGCGATACTTGTGGCACTGCTTGCACACAACGATCGCGGGCTGCTGAAGCTTCCAGTTAGCGCGACGGCTGCGGCCGCGAGCCTTTGATACTTTTCCCTTCGGGACTGCCATGTTTACACCTCCTGATCCTTAGTCAGCAATTGCTGCAATGCCGAAAAAGGATGCTCCGTGGGCGTTTCCTTCTGGCAAGCGCGCGATTCATGACCGACTTCTTCCTCGTCGGATTCCTCTGAGCAGTTCTCGCATTCGAAGCGCATCGGGAGTTCCAGCACAGTCAGCGTCAGCGCCAGCTGCGCCAGGTCGATCTCCTTGCCTTCGAAGGTCATCTGCTCGTCATCATCCGCGACACGCTGGGTTTGGCGGGTCATGCGATCCAGGTGCAGGAAGACTTCCGCGAAGTCCTTGCTCACCGGATAGCTGACGTCGCTCAGGCAGTAGGCGCAGCGTCCCTGCGCCGTCACTTCCAGCGTGCCTGTCAGATACAGGGTGCTCCCTTCAAGCAGGAAATCCCCCGTCATCACTGCCGGCGCCGGGAATGTGACCGTCTCCCCGAAAATCAGCTGTGGCGGAATCGGCTCCTCGTGTCGGAAAGCGATACGCTCGCCGGGCCGTAAAAATGCCTGCGATACATCCAGTACCATAACTTCCCTCCCATCGCGGACCGTTCCCTATTATACGACAAGGCAATTTTCTTGTCAATCAGTATTTTTCAGAGTTTTTGCATGCTTTCGGGAGCCGGTCCTGAGACGGTCATCACGCGATCAGGTTGAAGATTCCGGAGACCCCGATCATGATGTAGACGGTCTTTTTGAGCAGCACGTCATTCATGCGGCTAACCAGCCGATGCGCCGCTGTGACGCCGATGAGGATCGCGGCGATCCCGATCCCGATATAAGGGAGATGCGCGGCCGTCAGGATCCCGCACGCGGCACGGTAGATCGTATTGTACACCCCGTTGATCAGGAAAAAGGCCGCTACCGTACCCAGGTACTCCGCGGCGTTTTCCGTTTTGTTCAGGAAATACAGCACCATGAGCGGCCCGCCGATGCCGAAGAATGCGTCGCACAACGCGGACACCGCGACATACAGCAAGGTCTTTGCCGGACTGAAAGGCTTCGATTCCCCATGTTTCACGAAAAGGTGGTATGCCGCCAGCAGGATCAGAAAGGCGCCGAAGATTTTCTTCATCAGCGCCTGGTTGAGCGACAGCGAAAAACTGATGCCAACCGAACTGATCGCCATGTAGGGGACGATCGGCAGCAGCACCTCTTTCCAGCGCACATGACGCCGGTAGGTCAGCACCATATTCAGGTTCAGCGCGACTGAAACGCAGACCGATATCGCCGCAGAAGCGGAGAGCGGCCAGTGCAATGTATACACCATCATCTGGACAGGCCCGCTGCCGAAACCCGCAATGCCCTGCACCAGGCCGGCCGCCAGCTCCGTGATGATAAAAACGATGATCCACATGTTCACGGTTTACCCAAGCAGCATCCTGTCCACCGCGAGGTCGCGGCCCGCGGTTTCCCTGAAGCGCGCCACGAGCTGCTGGACCGTCATATTCGCCCGCTCTTCTCCGGAAACGTCCAGCACGATCCTGCCGTCGTCCATCATGATCGTGCGGTTGCCCGCCTCGAGGGCGGACTGCATATTGTGGGTGATCATCATGCAGGTCAGGCGGCGGCTGGCGACGATGGTTTTCGTCAGATCCAGCACTTTCCTCGCCGTGGGCGGGTCCAGCGCCGCGGTATGCTCGTCCAGCAGCAGCAGTTTCGGCTCAGCGATGATGGCCATCAGCAGCGAAGCCGCCTGGCGCTGGCCGCCGGATAGGAGCCCCATTTTCGTTTTCATGCGGTCTTCCAGGCCCAGGTTCAGTTCCCGCAGGAGCGAGCGGAAGTACTCGCAGTCTTTGCGGTTGACCGCGAAAAAGGATTTGCTGGCCTTCCGGCTGTAAGCGAGGGCAAGGTTTTCCTCGATGGTCATGCTCGGCGCGGTGCCGCGCAGGGGGTTCTGGTACAGGCAGCCGATGTTCAGAGCGCGCCGGTAATCCTTCTCATAGGTAATGTCTTCCCCGTCCAGGACGATCCTGCCCCTGTCCAGGCGGAACTTGCCCAGGATCGCGTTGAAGAGTGTGGACTTTCCCGCGCCGTTGGAACCCAGCACCGTAATAAAATCGCCGGGGGCGGCTTCCAGGCTGATCCCGTTCAGCGCGACCTTCGCGTTGGGCGTCCCTTTTTCAAACGTCTTTTTCAGGTTGACCAAGGACAGCGCGTTCATGCTTCCCCCTCCTCCCCGCGTTCCGCTCTTTTTTCGGCGATCTTCCGCCTGACCAGCGGGATCGAAAGCGCGATGACCACGATCACGGCGGAGAGCAGTTTCACCGCATAGCTCGGCATATCGACCTTGTAGGCCGCCTGCAGGATCAGCCGGTAGATGAGTGACCCCGCGACGGCGGAAAAGATACCCAGCGTGACGCTGCGCTTGCCGAAAAAGACCTGCCCGATGATGACCGACGCCAGACCCACCACCAGCATGCCGCTGCCGAAGTTCAGGTCCGCATACCGCTGCTGCTCGCACAAAAGCGCACCGGAGAACGCGACCAGCGCGTTGGAGAGCATGATGCCCTGGATGCGGGACATGTCTGCGTTGATGGAGGAGGACCGCACCATTTCCTCGTTGTCACCGGTCGCGCGGATGGCCATGCCGGGACGCGTGAAGAAGAACACCGAAAGGATCACGGCCACAGCCAGGACGATCAGTCCGGTGATGATCAGGACGCTCAGGTTGTTGTCCAGCCGGCGGTTGCCGGTCAGCTGCACCAGGAAGTTCCGGAACGTCTTGTACATGGTGTCGCTGGCCACCTGCGTTTCCGCGCCCGCAGAGTTGACGACCGTGCGCTGGAGATAGAGGTTCGACTGGCCGCCGAGCATCATGAAATTGATGGTGTACAGCCCCGTCATCGTCAGAATGCCGGACAGGATCGGGTTGATGCGCAGTTTGGTCTGCAGAAGCCCGGTCACCAGCCCCGCGAGGGCGCCTGTGACCATGCCGCAAAGGAGCGCGAGGTAAGGATGCCCCGTGATGGTGACCACCGCGCAGACGCACATACCCGCCACAAAACTGCCGTCGATGGTCAGGTCGGGCGTATTGAGAATCCGGAAAGCGATGAACACGCCCAGCGCCATCGGCGCGTAGATCATGCCCTGGCTCAGAGCGGAAATCAGGAGACTCAGGATATTCATGGAGGTCCTTTCTTTAGTGAAGAAGAGAATAGCTTAGTGAGGAGTTAGGAGTGCGGAGTGCGGAGTTCAGGTTGGAATTCCTCGCTGTGCTTCGGAATTCCATTGATTAAACTGACAGCAATCATCCAAACTCCGAAGCGAAGCGGCGGAGTTTGCACCGCAACTCCTCACTCCACACTCATCACTTCATTATTCTCCAAAGTGGCTCGTTCCGTCAGCTTCCACCAGCACGCGGTAAGCGGCCAGGATGTCGTCGGAGAGTTCCATGCCCACGCGGCCCGCGGCCTGCAGGTTGACAAACTTCGCGTAGTCAGACAGCGTTTCGTACGGGATGTCTTCCGGCTGCTCGCCCTGCGCCAGGCGCACGACGATCTGCGCGACCTGCCTGCCCAGTTGCACATAGTCCACGCCGATGGTGGCAAAGCCGCCGTCCGCGACCATCGAATCGGCGCCGCAGTACACCGGTACGCCGTATTCGTACGCCACGTCGATATAGGTGCTCATGGCCGAGGCGATGGAGTTGTCGTTGCCGGTATAGAGGGCGTCCACGCCCTTGGAGATGAGCGTCTCGGCTGCCGTCTGCAGTTCGGAAAGGTTCGCGATGGAGACCTCCTCGTACGCGATGCCGTTCGCGTCGCAGTAGGCCTTCGCCGCGTTGATGGTGGAGACGGAATTGGTCTCGCTGGACGTGTACAGGAAGCCGATCTTCTTGTAGTCCGGCTGGAAGTCGGAGATCAGGCGCACGATTTCAGCGGCGGGAATATTGTTGGATACGCCCGTGATGAAGCCGCTGTCGTCGCCGGTCAGGCCGGCCGCGACAGGATCGGACACAGCGGCGAACACCACCGGCAGGCCCGTATCCTCAAACACCATCTTGGCGCTCTGGGCCGTGTTGGTCGCGATGGGTACGAGGATATCCACACCGTCGTTCTTGATGTTTTCGAGGATCGTGGAAAGCGCGCTGGAATCGCCCTCGGCGTTGCGGGTGACGATTTCGAAGGCCACATCGCTCTTTTCCAGTTCCGAGATGATGGTATCCCGGATCTGGTTGAGGGAGGTGTGCGTCAGCGGCTGCACCACAGCCACCCGGATGGGATCGGCGACCGCAACGACAGTCTGTGCCATAGCCAGGCAGAGGGAAAGGATCAGGATCATAATCAGGGTGCGCTTCATGGTAGTGTCCTCCTTTTTTATTCCAGGCCGGCGATGATCTCATCAGCCAGCCGGGTATGCTTGCAAATGATTTCCGCGGAGCGGCCCAGGGCCTCACGCTCCTCTGCGGTCATCGGCAGTTCGACGATGCGCTCGATGCCGTTTTTCCCGACCGCGCACGGAACGCCGCACTGGACATCCGTCAGGCCGTACTCGCCTTCCAGATGCACGGACAGGGGCAGAACAGCCTTTGTGTCCAGGAGAATGCTGCGGATCAGGAAAGCCGCCGCCTGGCCGATGCCGAACTCGGTGGAGCCTTTCCCGTTGATGATGTCCATACCGATCTCGTGCGTGCGGCGAAGTGCCTGCTCCGAGTCGAAACCGGCAGTCTCTTCCGGTTTCTTCCCGCCGATCCGCACCGCGGAGAAGGGAATCATGGACGAATCGCCGTGCTCCCCGAGCACGCAGGCGTCGATCCGGTCGCGGGCGCAGCCCGTCTGCTCGTTGAGGGTGCGCAGGAGGCGCGCGGTGTCCAGCAGGGTGCCCGTCCCGAACACCCTGAAGCGGCTCAGCCCCAGCAGTTTCCGCAGGCAGTCCGCCATGATGTCGCAGGGGTTGGTAATGCTCACCACCGGGCCGCCGACGCCGCTTTCCTTCATTTCCTGCGCCAGGCCGTAAATCATGCGCGTCGAATCGCCCAGCAGGTCCAGCCTCGTCTGGCCCGGCTCCCGGGCTTTGCCGATCGCCACCACGGTCACGTCCGCGTCCGCGCATTCCGCTGCCGTACCGGTGCGGACCACCATCGGTACAGCCGGGAAGGACAGGGAATCGGCGATATCCATCGCCTGCGCTTCGGCTTTTTCACGGATCAGGTCCACCAGCACGATTTCCTGCCCGATGCCGCCCGCCGCCAGTGCCCGGGCCACATGGGACCCGACGTGCCCTGCTCCGAGGATGACGATTTTTCCGTTCATCATTTTTCCGCCTCCAAAAATGAAACTGTCCCGGCAATTGTCTGCCGGGACAGGAAAATTTCCTGCGGTGCCACCCTGCTTGGCGCCGTAACGGCGCCCTCTCTGCGCATACTTCCATATGCCGGCCTTGGTAACGGAGCGCCTTCTCCGTCTCACATACTCGGGGCTCTGCCCTTTCTGCTCGCCCTCTGAAGTCCATTCAATGCGGGAAACTCTGCCGCGCTCCCACCGCCGGCGGCTCTCTTTGAGAATTTGCCTGCACCTACTCACTCTTCATCGCTGGTGTGCCTAACTTATATCAGACTTTGCGTTCCGTGTCAACAGCATTCAGGACGAAATACACTGGAAATACAACCGTTTTCCTTGCCGTGCTCAATGGCCGGGGTGGAGCTGTTTGGCGGAATCCTGCTGGATCTGGTTCATGCGGGCGTAGCTGCCGCCCAGCGCGACCAGCTCCTCGTGGGTGCCGCGCTCCGTGACCCTGCCCTCCTCGATGACCAGGATCTGGTCCGCGTTGCGGATGGTGGACAGGCGGTGCGCGATCGCGATGATGGTGCGCGAACCGGCGATACCGGAAATGGCTCTCTGGATCTGCTGTTCCGTCTCCACGTCCACCGATGCGGTCGCCTCGTCCAGGATGATGATCGGGGACCGGCGGAGGATCGCCCGGGCAATGGCGACGCGCTGCTTCTGGCCGCCGGAAAGGCGCAGGCCGCGTTCCCCTACCTGCGTGTCGTAGCCGTCAGGCATCGCCATGATATCCTCGTGGATATTGGCGGCTTCGGCCGCGGCGCGGATCTCGTCCATGGTCGCTTCGGGCATGGCGTAGCCGATGTTCTCGGCGACGGTGCCGTTAAAGAGGAAAGTATCCTGCAGGACGGGCGAAATGTTCCGCCGCAGGCTTTCGATGGTCACGCCGCTGATATCCTTGCCGTCGATACAGATATGGCCTTCGGTCGGCTCGTAAAACCGGGAGATCAGCTGCGTCAGGGTCGTCTTGCCCACCCCGGTCGGCCCGACAAGGGCCAACATCCTGCCGGGCTCGCAGCAGAAAGAAACGTCCTGCAGCACAGGGATATTTCCGTCGTAAGAAAAACTGACACGGTCGAAACGGATCTCGCCCTGCACGTTTTTGAGCTCCACCGCGTCCGGACGGTCCCGGATCTCGCACGGCGTATCCAGGATCGCCATCACGCGCTCCGCTCCCGCCATGGACTGCTGCATGTTCTCCAGCAGGTTCGCAAGGCCCGTGACCGGTCCGTAAAACAGGCCGAGATACAGCAGGAAGGCGACGATGTCCTCCACCCGCAGCCCTTCGCGCCAGGCGAGGTATCCACCGAACGCGACGACCAGGATGGTGCCCAGGGAAGAGATGAATTCCACGGAAGGGTGGAAGACTGCGCTGACCTTCAGCGCCTGCAGCATGGCGCGGATATACTCGAAGTTCCGCTCGTCGACCTTCCGGGTTTCGTATT
>JAFRNK010000084.1 GCA_017430225.1 Clostridia bacterium
GTGACAGAAAGCAGCATGAAAACGCTGTTGCACAATGTCCTTATCATCGGCGGGGTGTCCATTGTTATCCTGTTCTTCATATCTCTCGTTCTGTCCAGGAGGATCATCCGTCCCCTGGAAGAAAACGACAAGCAGCAGAAGCAGTTCATCTCGGATGCCAGCCATGAGCTGAAGACCCCGGTTGCTGTGATCAGCACCAATGCGGAGCTTCTTTCCAGGGAACTGGGAGAAAATGAGTGGCTGGCAAATATCCAGTATGAAAATGAACGCATGGGAGACCTGGTGAAGCAGCTTCTGGATCTTTCCAGAGCGGAAAACACGGAAGCACCCATGGAAGCGGTCGATCTTACCCGCATCGTCACCGGTGAAGCGCTTGCTTTTGAAAGCGTCGCATTCGATCAGGGGAAAACGATCCGAAGCGACATTGACGAAGGGATCCATCTCACAGGCAATCAGGCCCAGCTGACACAGCTTACATCCATCCTGCTGGATAATGCGGTAAGGCACGGGGCAGGAAGTGAGATCGAACTGTCGCTGAAGCGTCAGGGCCATTTTGCAGTACTCAGCATAGTCAATGATGGCGATGAGATCCCGGCAGAAAAGCTGGAACATCTTTTTGACCGTTTCTACAGGGTCGATGAAGCCCGAAACAGCGAAGGTCATCACTATGGGCTGGGCCTTTCCATAGCGAAAGCCGTAGCGGAAAAACACGGCGGGAATATTTCGGTTTCCTGCAAGGACGGCAAGGTCCGGTTCACGGTATCGATTCCTGATAAAAATTAATAAAACTTCAATCTAGTTTCAAGGAACCTCCCTTACAATGAGCTCATCAAACGCAAGGGAGGTTCCTTTATGAAGAAATTGAAAAATATGATCGCTCTTCTGCTTGCGGTGCTGCTGGTCTTCAGCCTGGCAGCCTGCGGAAGCAGCGCATCCACTGCGGCAGAGCAGTCTCAGACCGCTGATGCCAATGACAATTCTGAAAACACAGAAAGCAACGTGCCCGGTGATTTTCCCGGCGGAACTCCTCCGGATAAGCCGGATGGAAACGGAGGTCCCGGCGGTGCGCCCGGCGGGAGCAGCGCAGATATCGATTATACAGCGTCTGTTGAGATTACTTCCGGAGATTCTCAGAGCGGCCAGACCTACGCCAGTACCACGGCAGACGAAAGCGTTCTGCTGATCGCCACCTCGGATGAGGTCACGATCACGAATCCGACCGTTACGAAAACCGGTGATTCGGACGGCGGCGACAACTGCAACTTCTACGGTCTGAACGCGGCTGTGCTGGTGAAAGACGGTTCTACAACGACCATCACCGGCGGAACGATTACCTCGGACGCTGAAGGCGCAAACGGTGTGTTCAGCTACGGCGGCAACGGCGGTCAGAACGGAGCCTCCGGCGACGGCACCACCGTCATCATTCGCGATACGACTATTACGACCACAGGCAACGGTTCCGGCGGCATCATGACGACAGGCGGCGGCACCACCTATGCCTATGATCTGGACGTCACCACCAGCGGCAGATCCTCCGCGGCGATCCGCACCGACAGAGGCGGCGGCACGGTTTACGTGGACGGCGGCATCTATACCTCGAATGGTTTGGGTTCTCCCGCAATCTACTCTACTGCGGAGATCCACGTGGCCAATGCGACACTGATTTCCAACCTTTCGGAAGGCGTCTGCATCGAAGGCCTGAATTCCATTGAACTGACGGACTGCGACCTGACCGCGAACAATACCGAGTGCAACGGCAATGCCACCTTCCTGGACAGCATCATGATCTATCAGTCCATGTCCGGAGACGCGGACAGCGGTACCAGCCATTTCACCATGACCGGCGGCAGCCTTACCAGCAAGAATGGACACGTTTTCCATGTGACCAACACCAACGCGGTCATCACACTGGAAGGGGTTACGATCACCAACGAGGACGCTGACAACATTCTCCTTTCCGTCTGCGATGACGGATGGAGCGGCGGCAGCAATGAGGCAACGCTGAACGCTTCTGCCCAGAAGCTCTCCGGAGCGGTCAAAGTCGGCAGCAATTCCACGCTGACCCTGAACCTGAAGAACGGCTCCAGCTTCGAAGGTTATATTGACGGAGAAATCACCAATGCCAGCGGAACGACTGTTTCCACCGAGGCCGGGACAGTTGCCGTTACCCTCGACAGCACCAGCACTTGGACGCTGACCGGCGACAGCTATGTGACGGAGTTCAACGGGGACGCCGCAAACGTGATCAGCAATGGCTACACACTCTACGTAAACGGTGTGGCCTTGACAGGAACAAAATAAGGGGGAAAAAGCAATGAAAAAGGTTATGGCAATTCTTCTTGCACTGGCCCTCGTTCTGGGGCTTGCTGCCTGCGGCACAAGCTCAGGCGAAACAACAAATGATGACAGTACACCGCAGACAACTGATAACAGCCAGGGCCAGTCTGCCGATACGACAGTGATCACTGCGGACAGTGCGGAGAAGGCGGATATTGAGTCCGCGCTTAACTTGGCAAACATCAAGCCGGAATGGACATATTCCGAAAATGCCGACGCCTGGACGATGGCCATTGTGACAGCCGTCACCAATGCGGAGCTTCCGGATTACCAGGGTGTTTCTGTTTGTGTACCCGGAGCCTATGTGAAGGGTGTGGATACAGACGGTGACGGAACAGCAGACGCGACA
>JAFRNK010000085.1 GCA_017430225.1 Clostridia bacterium
ACTGTCCAAAATGTTTGACAAACCTACAATAATGTACATTATATTCATTATTATTTTCATATTTGATATATTATGTGATAAATCGTCGTCATTCATCAGGGAGATTTGTCCAACAGGCGGTACGGCAGTCAGGATTGTATCTGTTTTGCATTTATTTACGCTTTCACTTGATAAATCGTTCGACAGCAAGTATGATAGCTTTTGGTATCCCCAAATAAATCAATGGAGATGAAACAAAATGAAGAAAATTTTGGCATTGGTACTCGCATTGGCGCTGATGGTGCCCGCGTTCGCGATGGCGGAAGACATCATCAAGATCGGTGTATTCGAGCCCTCCTCCGGCGACAACGGCGCCGGCGGCAAGCAGGAAGTGCTGGGCGTCGAATATGCCCACAGCCTCAAGCCCACCGTCAATATCGACGGCAAGGAATACACCGTGCAGTTGGTCAACGTTGACAACCAGTCCGACTCCAGCAAGGCCGTCACCGCGGCTCAGGAACTGGTCAGCGCGGGCGTATCCGTGGTGCTCGGTTCCTACGGCTCCGGCGCTTCCATGGCCGGCGGCGATGTATTCGCCTCCGCTGAAGTGCCCGCCATCGGCCTCTCCTGCACCAACCCCTCCGTCACCACCCTGTGCGACTACTACTGGCGCATCTGCTTCCTGGATCCCTTCCAAGGCAGCGTCATGGCGAACTACGCCAACAGCCTGGGCGCCAAGAAGGCCTATGTGCTCACCATGCTGGGTGAAGACTACGGCAACGGCCTGGGCCACTACTTCAGCGACGCCTTCAAGGCGCTTGGCGGCGAAGTGGTCGCCGAGACCTTCCCCGAAGGCACCAGCGATTTCACCGCTTACATCAACAACGCCGTGAACGCCGGCGCGGACTGCGTGTTCGCGCCCTGCGCGACCACCTACGCTTCCCTGATCATCGACCAGGCCGCGTCCCTGAACGTGCCCTTCCCGCTGCTGGCCGGCGACACCTGGGAATCTTCCGTTATCCTCGAGGCTGCCAAGGGCAAGAACATCAAGGTTTACGTATCCACCTTCTTTGACGAGAACGACGACGGCGCAGCCGCCGCGGAATTCGTCACCGGCTTCAAGGCCTGGCTGAACGCCAACGCCGACAAGAAGACCAACAACGGCGGCAACGACATCGTCGCGGCCGTATCCGCGCTGGGCTTCGACGGCTACAACGTCGCCCTCGCCGCCATCGAGGCTGCCGGCTCCGCCGACCCCAAGGCCATCGCCGAAGCGCTGCCCGCCCTCGTGTATGAGAACGCCGTGACCGGCGCCATCTCCTTCGACGAGATCGGCGACGCCGTGAAGGACATGGCTTACGTCAAGTACGCCAACACCGAAACCGGCGCTTTCGACTTCGTCAAGACCCAGAGCGTAGCCGGCCTGTAAGGCTGCAGCATCAGGGAATGCCCTGCGAAAGCACGGGCATTCCCTGTAGTATTTCCGGGAAAGCGAACCCGCGCAAAACGCGGGTTCTTTTCCTACTACGAAACCGTTTGAAGCTCATTTGTTAGAAAGGCGGTCAACCCGCATGTTTGACAGAATCCTGCCCTACCTGCTGGCCGGCATTTCCGTGGGCGGTCAATACGCGCTGATTTCCGTCGGTTACACCATGGTGTACGGCATCCTGCGCCTGATCAACTTTGCCCACGGCGATATTTTTACGGCAGCCGGCTTTTTCATGGTTTACCTGACGGCGTCCCTGCCGATGACGGTATCCATCCCCCTGGTCATCGTCATGACCGTCGCGCTCGGTTTCACGCTGGAAAGGGTGGCGTACAAGCCCCTCCGGACGGCGCCGAGAATGTCCGTCATGATTTCCGCCATCGGCGCGTCTTACCTGCTGCAGAACCTGATGTGGTACGTGACGGGCGGCCTGGCCAAGCAGTATCCCGTACTGCCCTGGCTGAGCGACAACGTGCAGATCTTCTCCGCCTCGACCAAAATCGTGACCATCGTGACGCCCATCCTGACCATCGCGCTGGTCGTCGCGCTGGTCGCGCTCATCCGCTATACCAAGATCGGCATGGCCATGCGCGCCGTTTCCCACGATTTTGAAATCAGCCAGCTCATGGGCATCCGCATCAACTCCGTCATTTCCATGACCTTCGTGATCGGCTCCGGCCTGGCGGCGGTTGGCTCCATGCTGTATTTCACCAACTATTCCACCGTCACGCCCACCGTCGGCGCCATGCCGGGCCTTAAGGCCTTCGTGGCGGCGGTGTTCGGCGGCATCGGCTCCATTCCCGGTGCAGTCATCGGCGCGGCGGTCATCGGCATCTGCGAGAACCTGATCAAGGCCGCCGGATATACGGCGTTTTCCGACGCCTTCACTTTCGCCCTGCTGATCGTGGTGCTCCTGTTCAAGCCCACTGGCCTGTTCGGCGAAAAGACCGCCGAGAAAGTGTGAGGTGAGCGCGATGAAAAAAATGTCCAAGACCCGACTGGCCGTCAGCCTGGCGGTCGTAGCGCTCCTGTACCTCGGCGCGTGGTGGGCGGAAGCCACGCTGGGCACCAACTCCATGCTGATCACGGTCATCAAAAAAGGCGCGGTGTACGCCCTGATCGCCGTATCCATGAACCTGCTCAACGGCTTCACCGGCCTGTTCTCCCTGGGCCAGGCGGGCTTTATGCTCGTCGGTGCGTACGTGTACGCGGTGTTCACCATCCCCCTCAAGCGGCACGCGGCGGTATACCAGTATTACAACGGCGGCCTGATCCAGTTTGAGCTGCCCCTGATCGTAGCGCTGATCCTCGCCGGCGTGGTCGCGGCGATCCTCGCGGCGCTCGTCGGCCTGCCGGTACTGCGTCTGAAGAGCGATTACCTGGCCATCGCGACCCTCGGCTTCGCGGAGATCATCCGCGCGGTGGTGCAGTGGGACAGCCTGGGGCCCATCACCAACGGCTCCAACCTGCTCAAGACCTACCCGACCTTTTCCAGCACCAAGATCTTCGGCACGACCGTGCTCTTCCCCCTGATCGTATCGGGGATATGCATAGGCCTGATACTGCTGATCATCAACTCCACCTACGGCCGGGCCTTCAAGGCCATCCGCGACGACGAGGTCGCGGCGGAGGCCATGGGCATCAACCTGTTCCATCACAAGGAACTGGCCTTCGTGATCAGCTGTTTCTTTGCCGGCATCGGCGGCGCGCTGCTGGCCATGTTCCAGGGCACGGTGCAGGCCAACTCCTTCAAGTCCGCGATGACGTACGACATCCTGCTGATGGTCGTCATCGGCGGCATGGGCTCGGTGAGCGGCAGCGTCATCGCCTCATTCCTGTACATCGCGTGCAGCGAATGGTGGCTCCGCTTCCTGGACAACGAGATGTTCATCGGCTCCTTCCAGGTGCCTTTCCTGCGCTCCGGTTTCCGGATGGTCGTCTTCTCCATCGTGATCATGGTGATGGTGCTGTTCTTCCGCAAGGGCATCATGGGCGACCGGGAGCTTTGGAACCTGCGCCTGCCCCGGAAAAAGGCGAAGGGGAGGGATAAGCAATGAGTGATAACGTACTGCGGCTCGAGAATATTACGATGCAGTTCGGCGGCGTGGTCGCCATCAACAACCTCTCCATGCGCATCGACCAGGGAGAGATCGTCGCCCTGATCGGCCCCAACGGCGCGGGCAAGACCACCGCTTTCAACTGCATCACCGGCGTGTACGAGCCCACCAACGGCGCCGTGTATTTCCATGACAAAGTGATTGCCGCCGCTCATCCCACCGGAAAAATGGTGCGCATGTACGCGGGCAGCGACCCCGAAAAATTCAAGGACATGCACGTCGTGATGACCCCGGACCGGATCACCGAAATGGGCATCGCCCGCACCTTCCAGAATATCCGCCTGTTCAAGAGCCAGACGGCGTTCGAGAACGTGCTGATCGCCACGCACCTGCGCCGCACCAGCAACGTCTTTACCGCCGCCTTCGGCCTCAACTACAAAGAGGAAAAGCACAACCGGGAAAAGGCCATGGAGCTGCTGCGCATCGTGGGCCTGGACGACGTGGCCGGGGAAAAGGCCACCTCCCTCCCCTACGGCAAGCAGCGCCGCCTGGAAATCGCCCGCGCGCTGGCGACCGACCCCACCCTGCTGCTCCTGGACGAACCCGCCGCAGGCATGAACCCGCAGGAAACGCTGGAGCTGGGCGAGTTCATCAAGCAGATCAAGAACGACTTCAACCTGACCGTGTTCGTCATCGAGCACCACATGGACCTGGTCATGGGCATCTCCGACCGGATCTACGTGATCGAGTTCGGCAAGCAGATCGCCGAAGGCACTCCGGAGGAGATCCAGAACAACCAGGCGGTCATCGACGCCTATCTGGGAGGGAATGACGAATGAGCCTGCTGTATATCAAGGATCTGAAGGTCAGTTACGGCGGTATCGAAGCCATCAAGGGCATCTCCCTGAACGTTGAAAAGGGCGAAATCGTGACCCTGATCGGCGCCAACGGCGCGGGCAAATCGACCACGCTGCGCGCGATCTCTGGCCTCGTGCCCATTCGGGAAGGCACCATTACCTATGACGGCCAGGTCATCAGCGGCCAGAGCCCGCAGAAGATCGTGTCAGAAGGCATCGGTATGGTGCCGGAAGGCCGCCGGATCTTCCCCAACCTGACGGTGCTCGAAAACCTGAAAGTCGGCGCCTACCTGCGCAAGGACGACCTGACCCCCGATATCGAACACGTTTACCAGCTCTTCCCGCGTCTGAAGGAGCGCTCCTGGCAGATGGCCGGCACCCTCTCCGGCGGCGAGCAGCAGATGCTGGCGGTAGGCCGCGCCATGATGATGCGACCCAAGCTGATGATGATGGACGAACCCTCCCTCGGCCTGGCGCCGCTGGTCATCCGTGACATTTTCAAAATCATCCAGACCCTGCACGAAGAGGGCATCACGATCCTGCTGGTCGAGCAGAACGCCAACGCCGCCCTGCGCATCGCCGATTCCGCCTACGTCCTCGAAACGGGCCGGATCACCATGCATGGGACCGGCAGGGAACTGCTGGACGATCCCCAGGTGAAGGAAGCCTACCTCGGCAAGGCGAGGGCAGGCAAATAATATTGATTTACATAACGGGGCTGTTTGCCGGTGCGCAGCAGTCCCTTTTTTATATACAAAAAACAAATTGACACTTCGGTTCATCTCATATAGAATTTATACGGACATAATTCAATGACAATACGTCGAACGAGGTGGACATCCCATGAAAAAATATGCCATTGGCGTCGATTTCGGTTCGTTATCCGGGCGCGCGGTCCTGGTAGACGTGAGCGACGGGAGCATCGTCGCTTCTTCCGTCATGGATTACCCGCACGGGATCATGGAGCACAGCCTGCCCTGCGGGAAACGCCTGCCCGCGGAATGGTCCCTGCACCATCCCGCCGATTATATGGATGTACTGGAGCACGTCGTCCGTGAAGTCCTGAAGACCGGCGGCGTCAAGGCCGGAGACGTGTCATCCGTCGGATTAGACTGCACCGCTTCCTCCGTCATGCCCGCCACCGGGGATGGCGTCCCACTGTGCTTCCTCCCCGAATTCAAGGACGAACCGCACGCCTACATCCACCTTTGGAAGCATCACGCCGCCCAGCCCCAGGCCGACCGGATGACGGAGAAAGCATTGGAGCGGAACGAAAAATGGCTGCAGGCCTACGGCGGAAAGGTGTCCTGCGAAAGCGCGCTGCCCAAGCTCTGGCAGGTCCTGGAAGAGTCGCCGCGGGTCTATGACGCGATGACTTACTGGATCGAAGCCGTGGACTGGCTGGTATGGCAGCTGTGCGGGAACGCAACGATCAGCAGCAGCTGCGCCGGATACAAGTATCTGTACTGTGCGCCTGACGGCTACCCGTCGGAAAACTATCTGACCAGCCTGGATCCCCGGCTCGCCCATGTCTTCCGGGACAAATGCTCCCTGCCCGTCGCGCCCGTTTTCAGCAAGGCAGGCACTTTGACGGAAGACATGAGCCGCCGCCTTGGACTGGATCCCGGCACCGCCGTCGCCGTGGGCATGATCGACGCGCACGCCGGCGCACCGGCCGCCGGCATCACCGGGCCGGGTGAAATGGTCATGCTCCTGGGTACCTCCGCATGCCTCATGATGTGCGGGGAGGACTACCACGGCGTGCCCGGGTGCTATGCGGTCAAGGACGGCATCCTGCCCGGACTCTGGGGGTACGAGGGCGGCCAGAACAGCGTGGGCGACCTCTTCTCCTGGATGCTGCGGGAATGCGTCCCCGAGCATACCCTGCAGGAAGCCCGGGACAGACAGCTCTCTCTCCACGAGTATCTGACAGAGCTTGCCTCGCGGCAGAAACCGGGAGAAAGCGGGCTGCTGGCGCTGGACTGGTTCAACGGCAATCGCAGCATCCTGATGGACAGCGGATTAACCGGCATGATCATGGGCCTGACCCTGAGGACGCAGCCGGAAGACATCTACCGCGCGCTGGCCGAAGCGGCGGCCTACGGCGCGCGGATGATCATCGACAGCTTCCGGGAACAGGGGCTGAGCGTGGATAAGCTGCTGGTGACCGGCGGGATCAGCCGGAAGAACAGCATGATGATGCAGATCTATGCCGACGTGCTGGATATGCCGGTGGGCGTCCTCCCCTCGTCCCACGGGAGCGCCCGGGGTTCCGCCATCGCGGGCGCCGTCGCGGCGGGATGCTACAGCACCGTGCAGGACGCCATCCGGCATATG
This sequence comes from Clostridia bacterium, assembly GCA_017430225.1. Lineage (GTDB taxonomy): Bacteria > Bacillota > Clostridia > Christensenellales > Aristaeellaceae > UBA4246. The sequence goes on from JAFRNK010000085.1 coordinate 6,717, forward strand.
GCGCCCAAAGAGGACAGGGTGTATCAACCCGATCCCGAAAACCGCCGGATCTATGAACGCCTGTACCGGCTGTACGCAAAACTGTACCGGGCTTACGGGCAGGACGGGCACAGCGTCATGAAAGACCTGCTCGCCGTCAAACGCGGAGAAGCACAATAAAAGTATTGCGCAGGACTGCAAACAGCCAGCTTTCAGGAGGAGTTTTATGGTCATCGACGAGATCAGGGAAACGCTGTTCCAGCTTCAGGACAAGGAGTACCGGGATTTCCAGTACAGACTGATCCCGACGGTCGATCCGGAGAACGTCATCGGCGTCCGAACGCCCGCGCTGCGCGAGTACGCGAAGAAACTCGCCCGCCGCGAGGACGTCACCGTGTTTCTCAGCGATCTTCCCCACCGGTATTTCGACGAGAACCAGCTCCACGCGTTCATCATTTCGGAGATCCGGGATTACGGCCGGTGCATTGCTGAAGTGCAGCGGTTCCTGCCCTGCGTGGACAACTGGGCGACCTGCGACCAGCTGTCCCCCAAAGCGTTCAGGAAGCACAAGAGCGAGCTGCTCGCCTGCGTGCGCGAATGGCTGGAATCACCCGAGACCTTTACCGTCCGTTTTGCTGTCGGCATGTTGATGCAGCACTTCCTGGACGAAGCGTTCGATCCGGAATATCCCGGACTGGTCGCCGGTATCCGGTCGAACGAATACTATGTCCGCATGATGGCTGCCTGGTATTTCGCCACCGCGCTGGCCAAGCAGTACGACGCAGTTCTCCCTTATCTGGAAGAAAAGCGGCTGCCGCCCTGGACGCACAACAAGACCATCCAGAAAGCCATCGAAAGCTACCGCGTTCCGCCGGAACACAAAGCGTACCTGCGCAGCCTGAAAATCCCCAACGCCAAGGAAGGATGAAGCCCGTTATGGCATCCAGCAAAGAATATCTTTCGTTCATCCTCGACCAGCTCTCCGGGCTGGACGGAATCACCCACCGCGCGATGATGGGTGAATACATCCTGTATTACCGGGACAGGATCATCGGCGGCATCTATGACGACCGCTTCCTGGTCAGACCCGTTCCCGCCGCCGTCGCCATGATGCCGGACGCCGAGCGGGAAATCCCCTACGAAGGCGCGAAAGAAATGCTGCTCGTGGACAATGCGGACAGCCGCGATTTCCTCACGCAGCTGATCGAATCCATGTATGACGAGCTGCCCACGCCGAAAAAGCGGAGGTGACCCTGTATGAACCTGAACCGACTGACAGAACGCATCTGGATTTTCCCGTTTGAAGAGGATCGCGACCGGCCGAACCTGAGTTATATCCGGGGCGACCGCTGGAGCATCGCCGTCGACGCTGGGCACTCCGCCGCCCATACCGCGGCGTTTTACCGCGCGCTGGAAGACGCCGGCCTGCCGCTGCCCGCCCTGACCGTGCTGACGCACTGGCACTGGGACCATACCTTCGGCATGCACGCCGTTCACGGCCTGAGCCTGGCCAACGCCCGGACCGACGCTTATCTGCGGGATTTCCGGGAGCGCGTCAATCGTGAAGGGACCGCCTTTTTCCTGGCCCTGCACGAAAGCATCCGCAGGGAATACGCGGACGGCCGCCCCGTCATCGTCACGCCCGCGGACATGGTATTTACCGGTGAAATGCGGCTGGACTCCGGCGGCTGCCCAGTCAGGATTTTACAGGCTGACGCGCCGCACACGGACGACAGCACGCTGATCCACGCCGTCAATGAAAAAGTCCTCTTCCTGGGCGACGCCGCCGGCGGCGTGTTTCCGACCTGGGAAAAGGACCGTGGATTATGCAAAAAACTGGCGGAGACAGTCGCGGCCACCCATGCTGAAATATGTCTGGAAAGCCACTGGACGCCGCAGACGATGCGGGAAACCCTGGACGACCTGCTGTCAGACGAAGGGTAATGGGTATTATTGAGGCGCGGCGGTCGTGCCCTCGTCATACAGTTTGACCGGGAGCACCGTGACCTGCGGCGGAAGGCTGGGGTCCGCGATCCGATTCAGCAGCAGGCGGACACCGTGCACCGCCACATTATCACCGTCGGCATAAATACTCGTCAGCCTGGGCAGATAGGGGATCTCTCCCCGCAAATGGTCAAAGCTGACAATGGACACGTCCCGGGGCACGGAGACGTGTTTTTCGTTCAGCGCCAGCATCACGGGATAGGAAACCTCGTCCCTGAAGGATACGATGGCCGTATAATCGAGCGGGAACAGCAAATCCCCGAGCCTGCCTTCCTCCAGCGCCGCTTCCACCGTCTCGCCGGGAACGACGCGGATGCCGTTTTCAGGGATATCATGGTCACGCATCGCCCGCCGGAATCCTTCGAGGCGGTCGATCTGCGAGCTGGACTGGTTGACGCCGGAAAGGAAGAGATAGCGCTGATGGCCCAGCTGGGCCAGGTGGCTGCCCGCCAGATACCCGCCCTGCACGTCGTCGCAGCGCGCGCAGTCGGTGGTTTTGCCCTCGATCCAGCGGTCCAGCAGCACGAAGGGGACGTGGTTGTTCTCCATGTATTCGATATGGCCGGGGTTGTTATGGTACGGGAAGTACAGGATCCCCTCCACCGACTGTGAAATCGCCGAATGGATCAGCTGCTCGCCCAGCTTTTCGTCCAGCTGCATGCACAGCACCATCATATTGTAACCCGCGCGCCGCAGTTCCGCGTCCATGATGCTGAGCATGTTGCAGAAGTGCAGGTTGTGGATATCGTTGACGATCACGGCGACGTTTCCGCTCTTGCCGGAACGCAGCGTGGACGCCAGGGAATTGCGGATATAGCCCAGGCCGATCGCGGTCTCCCGGATCTTCGCCCGGGTCTCCTCCGGCAGGCGCGGGTCGTCGCGCAGCGCTCTGGACACCGTATTCACGGTATAATGGCACGCCTCGGCGACGTCCTTCAGGGTTTTACGGGGAACGTTCATGCGGGTCCCTCCCACGAATAAATTGATTTATTATAACACAGACCGGAATTGAATTTCAATTTCAAACATGCAGAAAAATCGCCATGTTTTTTCCAAAAAATACTTGACAAACCAAGAGATTAACGTTAACATAAGGGCAACTGGCTGGATTAACGTTAATCCGGCAAACCGTTTCGATAAATTTAAAAGGAGGAACCATCATGAAGAAACTGTTGGCTGTTCTACTCGCGCTGATGCTGGTTGCGGGCATGTGCTCCGCGCTGGCGGAAGGTGAACCCGTCAAACTGACCCTGTGGACATTCCAAGCGCTGCATACCGACCTGTACAAAGCCATGCAGGAAAAATGGAATGCCGATCCCTCCAAACCGACCCTGGAGATCGATTATCAGGTCATGCCCTATGAAGAAATGCACGACAAGCTGACCATCGCGCTGCAGAGCGGCGAAGGCGCCCCCGACCTGGTGGACATCGAGATCAACAAGTTCGCCAACTATCTCAAGGGCGACATCGGCCTTGCTCCGATGAATGAGTATGTCGAGCCCATTGAAGACCACCTGGTCATGAGCCGTCTGAACAACTATGCCAAGGACGGCAAGTTCTACGGCATCGACCACCACATCGGCGCCACCGTTCTGTTCTACAACACCGCGCTCCTTGAGGAAGCCGGCATTGACTACACCACCATCAAGACCTGGGACGATTTCCATGAGGCCGGCAAGGTCCTGCTGGAAAAGACCGGCAAACCGATGGTCGTGTGGGAGTCCGCGGACTGCTGGAGCGTCTATCCCATCGTCAATCAGCACGGCGGCGACTGGCTCACGCCCGACGGCAAGGTCAGGATGGATGAACCCGTTGTCATCGACACTCTGAAATTCATGAAGTCCATGCTGGATGACGGCACCGCGATGGCCTGCCCCGGCGGCAACACCCATTCCGAAGAATTCTGGGGCTGGATGAACGGCGGCAACTGCGCTTCCGTGAGCATGCCCTTCTGGTATCTCGACCGCTTCACCAACTATATGCCTGACCTGAAGGGCAAGATGAAGGTCGCCGCGATGCCGCTGTGGCCGGATGGCGGCCATAAGTCCGCGCAGATGGGCGGCACCGGCACCGCAGTCGTCGCTTCGAGCCCCAACGTGGAAGTCGCCAAGGAATTCCTGGCCTTTGCCTGTCTGTCCTTCGACGGCTGCGTCACCACCTGGAAGATCTGTGGCTTCGACCCGATCCTGAAGGATGTATACGGCTCCGAAGAGATGAAAGAGCCCAACGTATTCTTCGATTACTATGATCAGGACATCTTCGCTGTCCTGGCCGGCGTTCTGGACGACATCCCGGATACCTGCATCTCCGAATACTTCCCCACAGCTTCCGATATCGTGAAGACCCAGATGGCTTATCGTCTGGTAGAACTGATGGAGGATCCCGAGCAGATCGCCAAGGACTGCGCTGAAGAACTCCGCAGCCAGATCGACTGACCGACCTGAGCAACCCTGCCGGAGAGGCAAGCGCCTCTCCGGCTTCTGTTCAGAAACTGTTTTCCCAGGCACACAGAACGCCTGATCAAACTGTCCGCACCGGGCTTCCCTCCCGACTAACGCAGATTGGAGACCAGGAAAATGCAGAAAGATTCCGTGCAGCAAAAACCTTTGCGGCACAGGGGCAGCTTTTTGAACGATCCCCGGATCGTTCCCTATGTCCTTGTGGCGCCTTTTATCATCTTTTTTCTGGTCGTTTACCTGTATCCGCTGATCATGACGATCATCATGAGCTTCCAGAAAATAGACGGTCCCAACCACCGTGAGTTCATCGGACTCAAAAACTACCTGAAACTGGATACCCGTGATTTCAGGCTGGCGCTTCAGACTTCCGGCCGGTACGCTTTCTGGGATCTGATCGTCCTTACGCTCGTACCGCTGGTGATTGCCTGCATCCTGCATTCGGGGCTGGCCAAGGGAAGCGCTTTCTTTAAGTCTCTCTTCTTTATTCCCTCGCTGACCTCGATCATCGTCGCCGGCATCGTTTTCCGGCTCGCTTTCGGAACCCTCGAAACAGCCACCATGAACCGCGTCATGATTGCCCTGGGTCAAAAGCCCATCAAGTGGCTGAGTTATGCGGATTCCGGAAACTTCGTTCTGATCCTTCTGACTCTGTGGCGCTGGAACGGTGTCAACATCGTATACTATCTGTCCGGTTTGCAGTCCATTCCGACGGATTATTACGAGGCTGCCCAGATCGACGGCGCCAATGCCATTCAGAAATTTACCCACGTGACCCTGCCGGGCATCAGGCCGGTGCTGATTTACGTCATCACCATCACCGTGCTGGGCGGCTTCAGCATGTTCACCGAATCCGTCGCCCTCTGGCAGCAGAACAACGCCGGCGGCGTCGGCCGGACGATCGTGGGTTATATGTATATGGTCGGCTTCAAAAAGAACAACTTCGGCCTCGCGTCCGCTGTCGGCCTGACACTGCTTGCCCTGGTGGTTGCCGTAAACCTGATTCAGCTTGTCCTGATGGGTTTCTTCAAAAAGGAGGATTGACATGGCCTCGAACAGAATTGAAGGGAAAAAGCGGGCCGTTCTCAGCATACTGGCAACCGCTCTGATGGTCCTGTTTGCCATCTTCGCAATGGTGCCGTTCGCGTTCATGTTCATGAGTTCCCTGAAGCCCGGCGCTGAAATGATGCGGTACGGCCTGACCCTGAAGTTTGACCCCGGCATTTCTTCTTTCCAGAATTATACAGCACTGAATACCTACCGTGACGGCGTTTACTGGCACTGGTACAAATCCAGCGCCATCATCATGGTCATGCAGACCGCTATCGGGCTCTTCTTCAGCTCCCTGGTCGGCTACGGCCTGGCCATGTACCAGTTCAAGGGCAGGAACCTGGTGTTTTCCCTTGTGCTGATCGTCATGATGCTGCCCTTTGAGATCCTGCTGCTGCCCATGTATCAGCTCATGATCTCAATGAAGCTGATGAACACGTATTTCGGCGCCGTTGTCCCGTATCTGGTACCGCCTTTCATGATCTTCTTCTTCCGACAATACTGTCTGGGCATTCCCAAAGAACTGATGGAAGCCGGCCGGATCGACGGCTGCACGGACTACGGCATCTTCTGGCGTATCATGGTGCCGATCCTGATCCCCGCCTTCGGCGCGATGACCATCCTCTCCTGCATGAACAGCTGGAACAATCTGCTCTGGCCGCTGATCGTGATGCAGGACGAAAAGAAGTTCACCATTCCCATCGGCATGGGCACCACCATCACGCCTTACGGCAACGCCTACGACGTGCTGATGCCCGGCGCGGTCATGGCCGTCGTGCCAATCATCGTCATCTATCTCTTTGCCCAGAAGACCTTTATCGCCGGCCTGACCGCCGGGAGCGTCAAAGGCTGATTTATCCGACAAATAACATCATGACAGCGTGGCCGCCGAATCAGCGGGGCCGCGCTGTTTATGTTCTTATAATCATTGACAAACAGCCCGGAAAAGCTTATATTGACTGCAGACAATTATTTCTCATCCAAAAAGGAGTCGTTATGAACATTTTCGTATGCATCAAGCAGGTGCCTGCGACCAATAAGGTACAGGTGGACGAAAAAACAGGCGTACTCAAGCGCAGCGGGGTGCAGAGCAAGATGAACCCCTATGACCTGTTCGCGCTGGAAACGGCCCTCCGGCTAAAGGAAAAGCACGGCGGCAAGGTCACTGTGGGCACCATGGGCCCGCCTCAGGCGCAGGCGATCATCCGCGAAGCGTATATGATGGGCGCGGACGAAGGTTACGTATTCTCTGACCGCCGCCTGGGCGGCGCGGACGTGCTGGCGACCAGCTATACCCTTTCGCAGGCCATCCAGAGCGTCGGCGACTTCGACCTGATCCTCTGCGGCAAACAGACCACCGACGGCGATACCGCGCAAGTCGGCCCTGCCATCGCCGAGCACATGGGCATCCCCCACGCGGCATGGGTCACGGAACTGACGGTCTCCGGCGACGGCGTGGACGCGAGGCAGCAGCTGCAGGACGTGATCGAGACCGTGCATATGCCCTTCCCCTGTCTGGTGACCGTGGAACAGGACATCTTCATGCCCCGCCTGCCCTCCCTCAGGATCGCCCGGGAGATCAAGGACAAGGAGATCCATATCCAGGGTCTCGACTCTTTCCTGGATACCGACGAGAGCCACTACGGCCTCTCCGGCAGCCCCACGCAGGTGGAGCGCATCTTCCCGCCGGACAACGATACCGAGCACGAGATGTGGGAAGGTCCTGGGCTCGCGGACAGGCTGCATGAGCAGCTCAGGAAATGGAAATTCGTGTAAAGGAGGCGGCGAACATGGCAAAAATCGCGATACTGGACCGTAAATGCACCGGCTGCGGCCTCTGCGCGCAGCACTGCCCCTTCGGGGCCATCGACATGAAAGACGGAAAGCCGGACCTGAACGCCGCCTGCAAGGTTTGCGGCATCTGTGTGAAGAGCTGTCCGGAAAAGGCCATCATCAAACTGGAAACCAAGGTGGACTCCGTCGATAAAAGCAAGTGGAACAACATCCTTGTATTCGCCGAGGTCAGCGGTGGGCAGCTGCATCCTGTATCCCTGGAGCTGATCGGCAAAGGCCTGGAGTTGGCGAAAAATGTGGGCTACAAGGTGAAGACCGTGCTGGTCGGCAGCGGCGTGACCGCCTTCGCAGAAGAACTCCGGCATTACGGCGTCAGCGAAGTCGCGGTATATGACGACGAAGCGCTCTCTTATTTCCGCGCGGACGCGTACGCTGCCTGCGTGGAAGACTATATCAAATACGCGCATCCCAGCGTGGTGCTGGTCGGCGCGACCAGCCTGGGCAGGTCGCTCGCGCCGCGGCTCTCCACGCGGTTCCACACCGGCCTGACCGCGGACTGCACAAAACTGGAACTGCGTGAGAACACCGACCTGGTGCAGATCCGACCGGCCTTCGGCGGCAACATCATGGCGCAGATCATCACCACCAACACGCGCCCCCAGTTCGCCACCGTGCGCTACAAGGTCATGAACCCGGCCGCCCGGAACGAGGAAGCTTCCGGCGCCATCGTGAACCGGAAGATCCCGAAGGGCGTGAGCGAAAGCCGCGCGTCCTGCGTGAGCGTGCAGCCCATCCCGCCGAAAAAGAGCATCTCCGATGCGGAGATCCTGGTCGTCGGCGGCCGCGGCCTGCAGAAGGAAGCGGATCTCAGCATGATCAAAGAACTCGCGGCCCTGCTGGGCGGCGACTGGGCGACCACCCGCCCTCTGGTCGAAAAAGGCTGGAACACCAACGACCGCCAGATCGGCCTGTCCGGGCGTACCGTCCGGCCGCGGCTCATCATCACCTGCGGCGTCAGCGGCGCAATCCAGTTCACCGCGTGCATGAACGGCAGCGACCACATCGTGGCCATCAACACCGACAAGAACGCGCCAATCTTCGACGTCGCGCACGTCGCCATCGTCGGCGACCTGTACGAGATCGTCCCCGCGCTCATCAAACAGCTGAAGGAGGCCCGGCCATGAAGACATTCAACCACGTGACGGAAAGCGACCTCGCGTACTTCCGTGAGCTGCTGCCGGGCCGGGTCTTTGCCGGCGAAGAGATTTCCACCGACTACGACCACGACGAGATGACCGAATACGGCCACTTCATGCCGGAGGCCGTGCTGCAGGCACTGAACACCGAGGACGTAAGCGCCGTACTCAAATACTGCAACGAGCGCCGGATCGCCGTCACGCCCCGCGGCGCGGGCACCGGCCTGTGCGGCGGCTGCGTGGCCATCCACGGCGGCGTCGTGCTCTCCACCGAAAAGATGAAACGCGTCCTGGAAGTGGACACGAAAAACATGACCGCCACGGTCGAACCCGGCGTGCTGCTGATGGAATTCCCCAAGTCCCTCGAAGGCACCGGCCTGTTCTACCCGCCCGATCCCGGTGAGAAGACCGCGACCATGGGCGGCAACGCGATGACGAACGCGGGCGGCATGCGCGCCGTGCGCTACGGCGTCACCCGCGATTATATCCTGGGCATGGAAGTCGTCCTGGCGGACGGCAGCGTGATCGAGCTGGGCGGGAAGACGGTCAAGACGTCTTCCGGCTACAGCCTGATCGACCTGATGATCGGCTCCGAGGGCACCCTGGGCTTCCTGACCCGGCTCACGGTCAAACTGGTGCCGGAACCGAAGGTGAACCTCTCCCTGCTCATGCCCTTCGACGACCTGGATGCATGCATCGGCGCGGTGCCGAAAGTGCTCGCCTGCGGCTGTGACCCGACGGCGGTCGAGTTCATGGAGCGCGAGGTCATCTCCTGCGCGGAAACTTACCTGGGCAAACAGTTCCCGGATACCAGCGCGAACGCCTACCTGCTCGTCCGCTTGGACGGCCCGAGCCAGGACGCGCTGCAGCCGGCCATCGACACACTGACCGACCTGGCGCTGAACATCGGCGCCAAGGACGTGCTGCTGGCGGATACCGACGAGCGCAAGGAATCCATCTGGAACGCCCGCGGCGCTTTCCTGGAAGCCATCAAGGGCTCCACGAGCACGATGGACGAATGCGACGTGGTCGTCCCGCGGGACGTGATCCCCGAATTCGTGCACCGCACCGTCGAAATCGGGAAGACGCTGGGCGTGCGCATCCGTTCCTTCGGCCACGCCGGGGACGGGAACCTGCACATCTACGTCTGCCGCGACGACCTGCCCGAAGCCGAATGGAAAGAAAAAGTCGCCTCCGCCATGAAACAGCTGTATGACGAAGCGAAAGCGCTGCACGGCGAGGTCAGCGGCGAGCACGGGATCGGCCACGCCAAGAAAGCTTTCCTGCGCGAAAGCGTGGGCGACCGCCAGATCGAACTCATGCGCGGCATCAAGGCCGCCTTCGACCCCAACGGCATCCTGAACCCCGGCAAGGTCGCGGGGATGTAATCCAGATCGTTGTCTTTACTTGTTTTTCCTCAGGATCTCCTCCGAGGTTTCGGGCTTCCACCAGCCCGTATAAGTGAGCACGGAATGCCTTGACGCGCCGCGGCTGGCCTTGCGCCATTCCGAAGGCGTGACCCCAATATTCTGCAGAAAATGCCGGTTGTAGCAGCTCAGGGAAGTATAGCCCACCTGACTTGCTACACCGGCAATACTGTTTCCGGACGTGCGCAGCAGGCTGCAGCTGGCCGTGATCCGCACCTGGTGCAGAAAATCCAGCGGCGTCGTACCGATCTGCTCATGGAACAGCCGGCGGAAGTGGGTGGGGCTCAGGTGGCACATCTCCGCCAGGTCTTCCATGGGGAAATTGTTCATATAGTGGCCGTGGATATATTCCAGCGCCGGGGACAGGGAGAGCGTCTGCTTTTCCGGCGCGGCGGGCCTGCGCATGTACACGCGCAGCAGCCGGGCGACCAGGGACAGCAGCAGGCCGCGCACACAGCTTTGGTAACCCGCCGCCTTTTCCCGCATCTCTTCCAGGATCGCCTGAACCAGATGGGCCGCCCACGGGTAACTGCCGCCGTCCAGCAGCAGGCAGCCGCTGCTGAGCATCCGATGCAAAGACCGGATATCCGGAAGCGCGATCAGCTCCTGGCCCAGGATGCTTTCCACGTCCAGGAAGAGATAGCTCCACAGGCTGAAGGTGTCGGGCGAAGACCAGGAGGTATGCAGCGCGTGCGGCGCCACGAAAGTGACGGTATCCGTCCCGAAGGCCACTTCCTGGTCTTCGAGGATCATATTGCCGCTGCCAGCGCGGCAGAGGCCGATTTCCAGGCAGTTATGGAAATGCAGCCGGCTGCTGCGCACCGGGCTGATGCGCCATTCCTCGCCCTGAAGCGCGATCACCGGAAAATCCACCGGCAGTTCGTAATTGCGGTATTCGGAAATGCAGGTTTTCGGTCTGGCCACGGTGAAGCCCCCTTTTTCCTCATTCGGCTCCATTATATCCGCAATGGTGAAAACTGACAAGCAGAAATCATTTTTGCTGTAATTTGGAAACTTTTTCACCGATTTTTGTCTTTTTTCAAGATATTAATGGTTGAAATTAGTCAGTCTTGAATAAAATCTTACTTGAAAAGGCCCCCTTCATACAGTATAATAATATCAGTTACAAGCCACCGATACACCCCATAGCCGAAGGAGCCGTATATGCAAAAGGTGCCGTCTCAGCGAAAAAAGAAAGCGCTGTCCCTGTATTTCAAGGACAACTGGCAGATGTACGCCATGCTGCTGGTACCCATTGCTTTTGTCATTATCTTCAAATATGCCGCCTATCCCGGCCTGCGCATCGCCTTCATGAACTATAAACCGGCCAAAGGCTATGCCGGCAGCCCCTGGGTGGGTTTTGAGATTTTTGATAAGATTTTCAAAGATAAGGATTTCCTGAGAGCCCTTAAAAACAGCCTGGTGTTCAATTTTCTGGACCTGCTGATCGGCTTCCCGGTGCCCATCATCCTGGCGCTGCTGCTCAACGAGCTGCGCTTCCAGCGTTATAAAAAACTCAGCCAGACGATCCTGTACCTGCCCCACTTTTTAAGTTGGGTCATCATCGCCAACGTGGCGCTGAACCTGTTCAAGCCCCAGACCGGCCTGGTGAACATCCTGATGATGAACGCGGGCTGGATCGACCGGGGCATACCATTCCTGACCGAAAAATGGCACTGGGCCGCCACCTACCTGCTGATCGGTGTATGGCAGAATATGGGCTGGGGCTCCATCATCTACCTGGCCGCCATCACCGGCATCAGCCCGGACCTTTATGAAGCCGCCACCATTGACGGCGCCGGCCGCCTGCGCAAGATCTGGAATGTCACCCTGCCCTGCATCCGCGGCACCATGGTCACCCTGCTGATCATGAATCTGGGCCGTGTAATGGGCAGTAACTTCGAGCGCCTGGACTCCTTCGGCAACGTACAGGTGAAGGAATTCCAGTACCAGCTGGCCATCTACATCTATGAAAAAGGCCTCGCGGGCGGCAACTTCAGCCGCGCGACTGCCGTTGGCCTGTTCCAGTCCCTGGTGGGCCTCATCCTGGTGCTGACCTCCGACCGCGTCTCCAAGGCGCTGGGCGAAGACGGCCTGCTGTAAGGGAGGGATCATGCAATGACGACTGTACCCGCTGAAAACAAAAAATCCCTCTTCAAGGGCGTCAATCGCGCACGCGTGAGTGATTTTGTGATCGCTTTCATTATCCTGCTGCTCTCCCTGACCTGTATTGTGCCTTTCCTTCACATCGCGGCCAAGAGTATTTCAAGTAACACCGCCGTGCTGTCCAAGCGCGTATACCTCCTGCCCAAGGGGCTGAACTTCGACGCTTACATATCCATTTTCCGGGATGGACAGCTGACGCATTCCATGGTGTATACGATCTGGATGACTTTCCTTTTCACCGTCATCGGCCTGATCGTCACCGTACTGGCGGCCTATCCGCTGGCGCGGCGTGAGCTGAAGGGACGCTCGGTCATCGCCTTCATCATCATGTTCACCATGTACTTCAGCGCCGGCCTGATCCCGGAATACCTGCTGTACAAAGACCTGAAACTCCTCAATACCATGTGGGTGCTGGTGCTGCCGCTTTCCTTCTCGCCCTACAACATGCTGATCATGCGTTCGTTCATCCGGTCCACCATCCCGGACAGCCTGTATGAAGCGGCAAACCTGGACGGAGCGGACCATTTCCAGATCCTGGTGCGCGTTGTGCTGCCGCTCTCAAAGCCTATTCTGGCCACGCTGGCGCTGTTCTACGCCGTCGGCCGCTGGAACGCCTACGCGGACGCCAAGTACTACATCACCACCAAGGCCCTGCAGCCGCTGCAGTACCTGCTGAGCAATATGGTGCTCAACTCCGGCCAGGACGCTTTCAGCCTTTCCGAAGCCGCCGCCGTGGAAAGCACCCCCGAAGTCCTTCAGGCTGCCGTGGTCATGTTTGCCACCCTGCCCATTCTGGTGGTCTATCCCTTCGTACAGAAATACTTCGTGCAGGGCACCATGATCGGCGCGGTCAAAGGCTGACACATCTCCAACACATTGAATTTTGGGGCGCTGCCCTGAAAAAATAAAGGAGGAAATAACTCTATGAAGAAGCTGCTTGCTATGCTACTGGTACTGTCCATGCTGCTGGGCCTGGCTGTCATCGCGCAGGCTGATGTGCCCGCTGACTGGGAGCCCTTCGCCGAGCGCGTGAAGATCACCGTGCCCGTGTATGACCGCTCCAAGGCCGGCTATCCCGCCGTGGACGACAACTACTGGACCCAGTGGATTCAGAAGGAATTCGGCGACAAGTACAACATCGACGTGCAGTACGTGGCCATCCCCCGCGGCGACGTTATGATGAAGTACAGCACCCTCATCGCGGCCGACGAGACTCCCACCATCCTGATGGAATACGACTATCCCAAGGTTGCGCAGTGGGCCAACGACGGTGCCATGACCACCATCAACCTGGATGACTTCGCCAAGGTTGCCCCCACTTTCTACCAGGCCATGGTTGACCACAACCAGCTGGGCTATACCGACATCAACGGCGAGACCTATTTCGTTCTGACCGAGCGTCCCTACTATGACACCACCTTCGCATTCGCCACCTTCGTCCGTATGGACTGGCTGCGCCAGGTCGGCTATGACCATGTGCCCCAGAACTACGAAGAGCAGAAGGATGCCCTCAACAAGATGATCGCCGCCGGCATCACCAAGCAGCCCCTGAGCACCGGTATCCCCACCGCGGCTTACATCGCCAACTTCGGCTACCGTGATTTCCCCGTGAGCGATGAAGGCGAAAAAGAATGGGCGATGCACTCCTCCCTGGGCACCCCCTGCTTCCCCTGGTATCCCACAGAGCGCATGCTCAAACGCCTGAACGATGAGTATCACATGGGCTGGTATTCCAGCGAGTTCGATCTTGAAAAGAACAGCTCCGGCGCTGCCACCGACCAGACCCAGACCGATTTCATCAACGGCCTGACCTATTCCTATGGCGGCTACATCGCCAGCAACATGGCCTGGCTGACCGCGTTCTATGAGAACAATCCCGATGCCGAACTGGCCATCGCCAGCCCCTACGGCGGCATTGAAGAAGGCGTCAACACCGGCTGCATCCGCGCCGACAACCCCTTCGGCATGATCGTCGGCTTCTCCAGCAAAGCAACCGAAGACCAGCTGAAAGCTGCCTGGATGCTCATGGAGTGGATGATCCAGCCCGAAAACCTGTTCGTGCTTGAAAACGGCGTGGAAGGCGAGACCTACAAGCTGGGCGAAGATGGCCTGCCCGTCATGCTCGACTACACTGGCGAACACATGATGAACCACAACAACAACATCGACATGACCTGCCTCGTGCATGCCTCAAAGAAGGTCGGCACCATCGAGCAGACCATCGCTCAGATGAGCCCCGTCGGTCTGCCGCAGGACTTCACCCAGGCCCTGATCGACAACTACTACCAGCTGCGCGCCATCGCCGATGAAGGCAAGGCCTATTCTGACCCCATCTTCGCCGTAGCGATCGAGAGCGAATCCGAATACAGCGCCACCCTGCTCAGCCTGTGGCAGGAATACTATGCCAAGCTGATCAAGTGCGATCCCGCTGAGTTCGATGCCCTGTTTGCCGAATACAGCCAGGCCTTCCTGGATGCCGGCTATCAGGAGATCATGGACGAGCGCCTGGCGGCCTTCGAAGCTGGCAACACCACACGCCTGCCCGCTTCCGCCAAATAATCCAACTAACTCCTCGGGGCCGGGGCCACATGGCTCCGGCCCCTTTCAAAAGAACACTTCCGCAAAGGAGAACAAAGATCATGAGCACACAGACGCGCGGGGATTTCACACTGCCCGGCGAAGCGGGTTATGAACAGCTGACACTGGAGCTGGCGAAAAAATGGGGCGCCGACGTCATCCGTGACAGCGACGGCACCAAGCTCTCTCCCGAAATCGTGGAAGCGGGCTACCGCATTTATTCCACCATCTGCATCATCCGGGAGCATAACGCCTTTGCGGAGAAGCATCCCGACGCGCAGCAGCAGTGCTTCCTGTGCTCCGATCCCGTGACCGCGGCGGGCGATACTGTGGTCATTGCACCGCTGGACGGTTATTATGACGAGCAGTTCCAGCTGAACGACGGTCCGGACGCCCTGCCTTACTGGCAAGTATGGGACCGCACGGCAGATATGGAAGTGCCCCGCGGCCGCTGGACGTACAAAGACGGGAAAATCATCGTCGCCGGCTGCGAGCCCTGGCACCGCTATACGGCTTCTTTCCTGTGCTGGCGCATCTGGGAAGAGATCAACATGTACAACCACACGACCAACCACTGGACGAGCGAGCACCTGCGCCAACTGGACCCCCGCCATCCCCTGGCCTGGGAGTACCTGAAAGACTGGCTCAACCGCTGGTGCGAGAACAACCCGCAGACCAACGTGATCCGCCTGACCTCGCTGTTCTACAACTTCGTGTGGATTTTCGGCATCGACCTGCGCCGCCGCACCCGGTTCGTGGACTGGGGCAGCTACGACTTTACCGTCAGCCCTGCCGCTCTTGCCGCCTTTGAGCGGGAATACGGTTATGCCCTGACCGCGGAGGACTTCATCCATCAGGGCAGGCTGCAGGCCACCCACCGGCCGCCCACGCCACACAAACGGGATTACATGGACTTCATCCAGCGCTTTGTCGCGGACAAGGCCCGCGAACTGGTGGAGATCATCCACAGCCACGGCAAGCAGGCCTATGTGTTCTACGACGACAGCTGGGTGGGCATGGAGCCCTACGGGAAATATTTTGCGTCCATCGGCTTCGACGGGCTGATCAAGTGCGTCTTTTCCGGCTTTGAATGCCGTCTCTGCGCCGGCGCCGACGTGCCGGTGCACGAACTGCGCTTCCATCCCTACCTGTTCCCGGTCGGCCTGGGCGGGCTGCCCACCTTCATGGAAGGCGGACATCCGGAAAAAGACGCCCTCGACTACTGGCTGCACGTGCGCCGCGCGCTGCTGCGCCAGAGCGTGGACCGCATCGGTCTGGGCGGGTACCTGCATCTGACCGAGGGCTTCCCCGAGTTTACCGAGACCATCGCGCAGATGGCGGACCAGTTCCGGCAGATCAAGGCCCTGCACGCCCACGGCGCGCCGGCGATACTGCCGATCCGGGTCGCGGTCCTGCATACCTGGGGCGCTTTGCGCAGCTGGACACTGTCCGGGCACTTCCACGAAACCGACGGGAACATCCTGATCCACATCAATGAAGCGCTCTCCGGCCTGCCGGTCGACGTGAAATTCATCAGTTTCGAGGACGTGAAGAACGGCGCGCTGAAGGACACGGACGTGCTGATCAACGCAGGCCGCGCGGGCGACGCCTGGAGCGGCGGCGACGCCTGGAAGGACGCCTCTTTGATAGCGGAGATCACCCGCTTCGTCTATGAAGGCGGATGCCTGGTCGGCGCGGGCGAACCTTCCGCCGCCCCGGACGGGGATACCTGCCTGAGGCTCGCGCACATTTTCGGCGTCGACGTGGACGATGGCTCCTACGCCTGCCACGCGCCGTGGGCTTTCGATCCGGAAGAAGCGCCTTTCCCGGTCTGCCGCGAAGCGCTGGCGAAGAAACCCGGCGTGCGCCTGACCGGACCGGACACCCGTGTGCTCTGCGCCGCGGACGGCCTTCCCCAGCTGACGCTGCACGCCTTCGGCCAAGGCCAGGCGGCCTACCTGAGCGGCTTCGCCTACAGCCCTGCCGCCGCGCGGATGCTCCTGGACCTGCTGCTGTACATGACCGGACAGGACGGCACAGCGGCGGCCATCGCCGGCCATCCCCTGGTCGAAGCCGCCTGGTACCCGGCGGACAGCACCCTGGCGATCCTGAACAACAGCGGCGAAGCCATTGAAACGACCGTCTCCTGCCCCGGCGGCAGCGTCAAGGTCTCCCTCGCCCCGCTGGAAACCCGGATCCAAAAAATCTGAGTCAGGCAATTATTTCTGCCTATTCCTCATGCTTTTTGCCTTGCGTGTCCCACTACAAATAAAGGAGCCCGCCTATGTATACGCCCGCACAAGACCGTTACCAGCACATGACCTACCGCCGCTGCGGCAACAGCGGCATCCAGCTGCCGATGCTCTCCCTGGGCCTCTGGCACAACTTCGGCGACATCACGCCCTTCGAAACGCAGCAGGCTATTCTGCGCGCCGCTTTCGATACCGGCATCACGCATTTCGATCTGGCGAACAATTACGGTCCGCCCGCGGGTGAAGCCGAGCGCAATTTCGGCCGCCATATGGACACGGACTGGCGCCCGCACCGGGACGAGCTGATCATTTCCACCAAGGCCGGCTACGGCATGTGGGACGGCCCCTACGGCGACTGGGGCAGCCGCAAGTACCTGATTGCCAGCCTGGACCAGAGCCTGAAACGGATGCACCTGGACTATGTGGATATCTTCTATCACCACCGTCCGGACCCCGATACGCCGCTTGAAGAAACCATGGGCGCGCTCGACTACATCGTGCGCAGCGGCAAGGCGCTGTACGTGGGCATCAGCAATTACGGCCCGGAGCAGGCGAAAAAAGCTTTCACCATGCTGCGGGAAATGGGCACCCCATGCCTGATCCACCAGCCGCGCTACAACATGTTCGACCGGCGGCCCGAGCAGGGCCTCACCGACGTGCTGCGGGAGGAAAAAGTCGGCTGCATCTGCTTCAGTCCTCTCGCGGGCGGCCTGCTGACCGGCAAATACCTGAACGGCATTCCCGCCGGCTCACGCATCGACCACGACCCGCGCTTCCTGAAGCCCGACAGCCTGACGGAAGACAACATCCGCAAAACACGGGCGCTGAAAGCCATCGCCGACGCGCGCGGGCAGAAACTGCATCACCTAGCGCTGCAGTGGGTGCTGCGCGACCCGGTGATCACCTCCGCCCTGATCGGCGCCAGCCGTCCGGAGCAGATCATCGACAACGCCTCCATCGTCAACGCTCCGCCGCTGACCGAAGCGGAACTCCGGCAGATCGACGAAGCACTGGCGTAAATCACAGTTTACCATGATAACAGCCCTCATCCAACGCATCATAGGCGTTACGGATGAGGGCTGTTTTGACTTGATGATAATGCTAATCGTTCTCGAAATGCTAATCATTCTCGAATTCGTCTGCGTGCTTTTTGAAGAACTCGTAGTATACCCTCGGATTCTTCAATTGCGTCCAGCTTTCGACCGTGCGGGACTGGTCGTCCAGGTTGATGATCCTGGCGCCCGGGAACGCCAGCAGGAAGGGCGAATGCGTGCTGATGACCAGCTGGTTGCCGCAGTACCGGACCGACTCCATCAGGAAATCTGCCAGGATGATCTGGTTTTCCGGGCTCAGGCTGTTTTCAGGCTCGTCCAGCAGGCAGAGCGAATCCATTTCGATTTTAGTCTGGAAATACATCAGCGCGCTTTCGCCGTTGGAGCGCTCCCGCAGGCTTTTTCCAGATTCGTCTTTGATAAACCGGCTCATCGTTTTGCCGCGGGCCGCATTGATCGTGTGCAGGTGTTCAAGGTCCTCCAGGGATCGAACCTGGAATTTTTCTCTTTTCAGTTCAAAATAGTCTTCCGCCAGGTCCTTTCTCCGGCGGTCGATGCCCTCGTTGATGGCACGGATATCCAGCATCATGTCGAACACGTCGTCGCTGGTGATGATCCGGCTTGCGGGAGGGATCTCTTCTTCTACGGTCGCCCGGCAGCGGTTCACGTAATTCTCAAAGAAGCGCGAACGGTTGTACGGGCTGCTCCGCTTCAGGCCGAGCTTTTCGGCGATGACGTTCAGCACCGTGCTTTTCCCGCTGCCATTGCCGCCGTAGAGGATGGTGACCGGGCGGAAAAAGATTTCGGTCAGGCCAGCCTTCGGCAGGATCCTGTATGGATAAACCGACTGGTCATAAGTGGTCTTCAGGTCGAACAGGAAATCGGTTTCCGCTTCTTCGTCCGGAAAGTAAAACGCGCTCAGAAACAAGAACCCCATCTCCTTTCCCCATCAGCGTTATGACAGCCCGAACACTTCCTCCGCCAGCACGAGCGTCTGCGCGGGCGTTCTGTTTTCGTCCCGCAGGATCACCGGAAACCCGGAGTGCAGGAAAGTATCATAGATTTCGCGCGAGTTGACGCGCATCAGGCACTGCCTGAAATTCTCCAGCGCCGCGCCGGGATCCGACTCCTCGGTCATGAGGCGGTACAGGAACTGCTTTTCCCGGTCCGGCCGGTCAAAGAACCGGCGGACGGAGACCTCGGGGTCCGCCAGCATCACGAGCACATGCCGCTCGTCCGAAATACGTCTCAGCGTCGCAAGGGTGACGTTGGTATCCACGAAGATCTTCCGCCCCTGTCCGCGCAGGACGTCCAGGATCTGAAGCTCGAGCCGCTCGCATTCCAGGGTCACGCCTTTCACCCAGGCCTCGTACTCGTCCGGCGTGCGCCGCACGAAGTCGTGCCAGTCCTCAAGATCGCGCGTGTAGGTCAGGCACGGGTACTCCGCTTTGTCCAGCCCGGGCAGCAGCCTGTCGTGATAGTTCTCCTCGCAGGCGATGCCGTGATGCTTTTCCGCGAGCGCTTTGACCAGGGTGGATTTCCCGGCGTACGCCGTTCCGGTCACGAAATATACGCTGCTGTAAGCTGCCTCAGTCATTCCGCATTATTTGAACATGTCCGGCTGCGTCACGGCCCAGAAGGCGGGCTTGGGGTTGCGTTTGGCATCGAACAGCAGCGGATAGCTGCTGGAGCGCCAGCTCTGGTTGTCGCACACGCCCCAGACCTGGACGGCGATGAACTGGTCGCTGTGTTCGTCCAGGATCTTCATGATCTGCGCGTACATCTTCGCTTGCTTCATGAAGCTGGCTTCGCCGTTGTCGGGCACGCCGACGTCCAGCTCGCTGACGCGCAGCTTGAGCCCCAGCGCGGCGATGCGCCTGACCGAGCGCTCGATATCGCCGATCGACGGGAAGTCGACGGAATGGTGCATCTGGAAACCGTAACCGTCGATATTGCCCTCGGGAATCAGGCTCTTGAGCAGCCTGACGATGCCGTTCTGCTTCCCGGTCATGGCGGTGTTGTAATCGTTGTAGAAGAGCAGCGTGCCTTCCGGCGCGTATTTCCTGGCCAGCTCGAAGGCGCGGGCCACGAAGTCCTCGCCGACCGTCTTCATCCAGTTGGAGTTGCGCAGCCAGCCGCTGCCGTCGTCGATCGCCTCGTTGACCACGTCCCAGGACACGATGACGCCGGGATAGTTGGCATCCATATATTCCATGATACCGCGGATGTAATTTTCGAGCCGCCCCAGCATGACCTCACGGGTAACCAGCGGCCTCGCGGAATCATAGACCTCGTGGAAGAACACTTCCGGCGTCTGGCTGTGCCAGACCAGCACGTGGCCGTGGACCTTCAGGCCGTTCTTTTTGGCGTAGTCCAGGAGGGGCTTCGCGGCTTCGAAGCGCACCGCCGCTGCGCTTTCGTCCTCGGCTGCCAGCTTGCGGCTCTTGGTCACGTCGAGTACAGCGTCCGGCTTGAGCTCGTTCTCCGGGGTCAGGATGCTGAACTGCCTGCGGTTGAAGGCCATCGCCACCCCGTCCATCGCCTGGCCGCGGGGCACGCAGGTGCCGAAGTCGAAGCGGTCGGCATAGATCTCCTTCAGCGACGGCATTTCGCCGGCCTCGAGGATCTCCATGGCCGTGGGCGTCGCCATGGACGGCGTGCCTTCCGGCGCGGTGACGCGGAAGTTGCGGATGTCGAATTCGATATTCGGCGCGCCGGTGGTCTCCACATACAGCACAAAGCGGTCATACTGGCCCGCGGTGTATTCGCATTGCAGGGTGATCCATTTGTCGCGGGCGGCATCGCCGGACGCGAGGTTCTCATAGGTTTCCGCGCCGTTCGCGGCGTGCGCGACAGAGATCATGAAATGCGCGCTGTCGGCCTGCTGCTGGCGCACCTGCGCGCTGATGCCGTAGGTCACGCCGGGCACCATGGCAAAATCCCTGCCCGGGGAATTCCAGTCGCTCTGCCTGCCGGCCATGTGCAGGTTGTTTGGCGCTGCCAGCGATACGCTGCCCGAGCCGCGCGCGTACCAGCCGTCCAGGCTCTCGGCAAACTTTGAATTATACACCGTTACGTTTCCTTCACCCATTGCTGCGACAGCGCCCATCAGAATGACGAGGGCCAGCACAGCCGCTGTCAGTTTCCGCATAAAGACCGTCCTTCCATTTGCTGTTTTCAGTTCATTCTATCCCAAAGCGTCCCGGATGTAAAGCGTGTTCCGGATACAGGTCAGCAGTTCCCCACATGCACGTACCGAAGGTTCCGGGCGGCAGTCTCCGCCAGCCGGTACACCGCGCGCACGTCCGTCGCCCGCCTGTCCCGCATCCGGTGGCGCGGGAAGAAGCGCGTCACATGCAGCGGGATGTCGCGGCCCGATTTCTGCCCATATACCCCGGTCAGCCCGGCGACCCACGCGCTGAGTTCCAGCATTTCGGCCTCGTCATCGTTCTCCCCCGGCACGATCAGCGTCGTCAGTTCCACGTGGCAGAGCCTGACCGCTTCCTCGATAAAGCGCATCGCCATCTGCCGGTCGCCTTTCAGGACGTCGCGGTAATACCTGTCCGTGAAGCCCTTCAGGTCGATATTCATCGCGTCGATATAAGGCGCGATTTCACGGAGTACGGAAAGGGACGCCGTGCCGTTGGTCACCAGTACGTTGACCATGCCCCTGCCGTGCACCAGCTTCGCGGTATCCCGGACGAATTCATACCCCACCAGCGGCTCGTTGTACGTGAACGCGAGGCCGATATTCCCGCGAGCTTTGCACTCCTCCGCGATTTCCGCCAGGCGTTCCGGGGACGCTTCCGCGGTGTCTGCGGGAAAGCGCCCGTCCGGACCCCTCTGCGCGATTTCGTGATTCTGGCAGAACGGGCACTGCAGGTTGCACCCGAGGCTGTCGACGGAAAGGATCATGCTCCCCGGATGGAAATGCATGAGGGGCTTTTTCTCGATCGGATCCAGCGCCAGGGACGATATCCGGCCGTAGTATTCCGGGACAACCTTTCCCCCGCGGCCGGTCCTGGCCCCGCAGGGGCCTGTCTGGCCTTCCCCCAGCTCGCAGCGCCTGAAACAGACTCCACACCTTGCCATAAGCGCCTCCGCTCACGTATGCCGGATGACCTCGAAGCGTTCCAGCGTGACAGGATCGCCGGCGTTGATCCCGCCTTTCCGCATGGCGATGGCGACCTGCTGGTCCACGCTGTCCACGCCCTCCAGGTCGGGCAGGAGCAGGCCCCGCTTCGCGCCGCTGGTGACGATCACACCGTATTTTTTGACGTCCAGCTGGTCCTTCCCGGAGATCCTTTCCGGCGCAGTGAGCACGTCGACGTGGATCTCCAGCCAGGGCAGTTCATCCTCCCGGATTGGATCGAACCGGGGATCCCTGACAGCCGCGCTGACGGCATTGCCGATGATTTCGTGCCCGATGCAATCGCGCGTCGGCAGGATGGTACCGATGCAGCCGCGCAGCTGGCCGTGCTCGTGAATGGATACGAAGACGCCCGCCCTTTCGGATTTCATCTCGTCCGTCGCCCAGTCGGGCAGGGCCGTGAGGGTCTGTCGGTCACGGATATACCCCTCGATCGTCTGCCTGGCCAGACGTACGTACGCGTCCTCTTTTTTCCGCAGGCCGTTCATTCTCGCTTCCTGTTCCTTCAGGTGCCGGTCCAGGAAACGGCGGGCCTCCGATTCGCCACCGGGGCGGAAGGTACAGATGCCGTAGCCCACGCCCGTGACGTCCTCGTGGGAGAGCTGTTTCGCCTCCACCTCCAGCCCGTCGAGCGCGCCGGCCATGATCACGAAAGACCGGTGCCCGCACTCCGCCGCTTTGTCGCAGAAGTTCTCGTCAAAATCGAAGAGCTCGCCGAAAGCCGCGCGGGAGCACACGTCCATGATGCGCCGGTCATACTCGGGCCCTTCCGGCGCGAAGCCGTACGGGCCGTAGCTCTGCAGCTTGTGCGAAAGATCGCCGCTGGCGATGTATACCGCTTTGCGGCCCGTGCTCTCCACCGCCCGGCGGACGATCTGCCCAAGCTCGTAATGCTTCGTCAGCGGCAGCCCGGAAAGGCCGATCCTGACGATCCTGCCGCCCCGGTACTTCTGCCGGATAAAGTACAACGGCACCATGGTCCCGTGGTCCAGATGCCGGTCCCGTTCGCCCATGGTCCCGGCCGGGAACCCGCGCGCTTCCGCGATATCGCAGATCTCCCGCACCAGCGGCTCGTCATACTCTTCCGTGAAACTGACGCTTCTCGCGCGGAACGCGCCGAAATCGCCGGAGGCCTTTTTGCCGGGCGAGATGTGGAAATAATCGGAATACATCACCGAATGCGGGCTGGAAATGATGATCGTCTCCGGCTGAAGCGCGGCGATCTCGTCCGCCGCCTGCTCATAGGCCCGGATCGTTTCCCGGATCTGCTGTTCGGATCCCTTCCCGACCTCCGGGACGATCATGGGCGGATGCGGGACCATATACGCTGCAAGGATCGGCATCGCCTTTACCCTCCTTTATTTCTTTACCTGTTTGCGGTAATTGTAGATGATTCCGCCTTCCGCGCTCTCGTGGCGGAACCACTCGAACCCGCGGGCGACCAGTTCCGGATCCGGCGCGGAGCGTTTGAACCCGTCATCGCCGTTGCAGATCACCAGCCACCCGCCGTCCTTCGTAATGCGGGCCATTTCCGCGATTTCTTCCTCGTAGGAATCGCCCACCACGTGGCCGCTCAGCACCGCGTCGAAGGTATCGTCTTCATAGGGCAGGCACAGCACCTCGCCGTCCAGCACCTTCACGTTGGGGATGTTCTCCCGCCTGATTTTGTCCCGCATATACTCGCGCAGGCAGTCACACGGCTCGCTGGCGTAGACCCGCCTGGCGATCTTTGCCGCGGCAAAGGCCAGCCGCCCCGTTCCGGCCCCGACGTCCAGCACGATCTTATCCGTCAGGTCTGCCAGCTCGTACAGGTATTTCGGATCCCAGTTGCGGATGTAGTCGGCCTGATTCATGACCTCGGGATAGGCATAGACGACGAACGTCTCGTGCGCCTGAAGGACTGCCGTCTCCGCCTCACGCATCTCTGCTTCGGTCCAGCCCGCGTACGGGATCGCCCCGATCTCGTCCAGGAACGCGCCGCACTCCGGCGCCTTGGCCCGGACATAAGCGGTCACGTGCGGATACCGGTACAGCGCTTTCGCCATATCCAGCTTATAATCCCTGCCGCCGTTGTCGAACCATCCGAACCGGCTGCAGTCGGTAAATATCCAGCGCAACGCCCAGCGGTCAAACAGCAGGAAGCTGTCCATCGTGTAATCTTTCGCGTCGATCCAGTTATAACTCATGAATGACCTCACTGCTTTTTCAGAACCCAGACATACCGGCCGGTATCTTCCCGGCTGCCGTGATAATCGCCGAAGATATCGACGGCCTTCCAGCCGCAGAGCTCGAGCAGGTACAGCATTTCCTGCTTGTAGGTCTGCCGCATCCTGAGCGGACGGATCCGCTCGCCGATCACTTTCCCGTCCACGTCCAGCGTCTCGAACTTCCAGTTCCCGTACATGATCTGTGTCATCGGATCGTAGGAGATCGCGTTGTAGATGCGTTCGCGGTACCCGTCGCGGTTGGTGTACTCCAGGCGGAAAGTGTAATCGTCCGGCGTGGTCTGCATCTGCTGCGCCTGGAAGACGGGGTGCGGCGCGAACGTGTTGAGCGTCAGGATGCCGTCGTCCGTCAGGCATTCCCGCATGTTCAGGAGGGCCCTGCGCTGGTCTTCCGGCGTCAGCAGGTGCATAAACCCGCTGCGGGCGATGATCGCCAGCGAATACTTGCGATCGCTCCTGAAATCCGTCATATTGCCCGGGAAGATGCGCGGGTGCAGCCCCATACGATCCGCCTTCTTCCGCGCCACGGCGCACATGGCTTCCGACAGGTCGGTGCCTTCCACGTCCAGCCCGGCCTGCGCCAGGTACAGCAGCACCGCGCCGGTGCCGCAGGCGATGTCGATGGTGCCCCGGCCGCCGTACTCCCTCGCCAGGCCCAGGTAGAAGTCCTGAAAGCCCTCGTAGCTGTCGTGCTCCCTGTACATGACGTCCAGGTAAGCGTCGTAATTCTCCGCGACGTCCTGATAGTCGTGCAGATCCATCGGCTTTCTCCTCTCATTTTTTTCATACTACTGCAAAACAAAGCGGCGGTCAACAGTTTTTTGCCGTCCGCCGCCGCTGATGCTCCAATGGTATTCCTTACTCCGCGTAACCGATCGCGGTGATGGTAAAGCGTTTCCTTTCACTGCCCTCCGCCATGCGAATCTCCAGGGTATGCTCGGCGGCTTCCTTTGCGTCCCAGAGCAGGATCACCTCGGACTGCCCCCAGTTGCCCGACCCGCCTTTCAGAGTGCGCTTCACCTTGCCGTCCACCAGGATCTCCGCCTCGCCGTACTGGCTGTCGTTGGTCGCGCGCCAGGCGATGAGCAGCTTCCTGAAGGTAAAGGTCAGGCGCAGCGGCTCGTTCCCGTCCGCCTGCTGATGGCAGAAATTCTTGCCGCACACGCGGCCTACCGGCAGATTCTTGTAAGAACCGACGTCGTCGTGCGCGAATCCGCCGCGCTCCAGCGTCACGCCGGGGTATTCGCCCTCCCCGTAGACGGTCCTGAAGCCCATGAAATCGATGCCGTATGCCGGAGCGACGTCCAAGGCGATATCTTGCGCGTCCGTTTCCTTCGCCGCCGCGGCGTCCACCGCCGCCAGCAGGCAGTCCGCCATGATCGCATGGCCCATCGAGGTGGGATGGTACTCGTCATAGAAGAACTCCTTCTCCTGCCATTCCTTCCCCACATGGCTGAAGGCGGCGTCCTTGACCGACACCATCATCAGATCGTAGGTTTCGCCGATCTTTCTGATCTCGTCCTGCAGGTTGAATCCCGTCTTGAACACGGCGAACAGGAGGATGACCGCCGGCTCGTTCGGCTGCTCGAGGACCGTCTTGACCAGGCTCTCGTAGCAGCGGTGCTTGGTCGGCTCCTGCCAGTCGTTGACGGCAAACTCAATGACCACCAGGTCAGGCAGCCCGTCTTCGTCGACGTCCTTCACGCGGTCGACGATGTCCCGCTGGTAGCGCATGAGCCCGAAGGTGGAACCCGTACCGCCGACGCCCGCGTTGACCAGGTGTACGTTCTTGTTCACGCCGTAGCGCGCCGCGAATCCCCGGAAGAAGCGAACGGCATAGCATTCCTGATAGTCTGCCGCTCCGGCGCCTTCGGTGATCGAACCGCCGATAGCCGCTACGGTCACATGCTCGCCCGCCTGCGCGCGCTCGATCACGCGCTTGAGGCGCAGGTTATTGCCTGTCGACATGATGCCGTCCTTCAGCATCGCGCGGTACCATTCCGCACCGCTGTCCTTGCCGTAATAAACGTTTTCGCCCATGGCCGCGCATCCTCCCAGAAAAACGAATACCAGTGCCAGACAGACCGCTTTTTCAAATAAACGTTTCATGATCATTCCTCCGCAATGCTCGTCAGTCATTGGAATAATTCTGCAAAACCGTTCCAAATCCTCTTGCGGAGCTGAAACTCAGTAATTGTGTTATAATACGTTCATATACTTGAACTCAACGGCCGCCGATGATATGATATCGGCATGGTGCAAAATTACTCTTGCACGAAGCAAATAGGAGGTATGAATCAAATGAGGAAAACACTTGCAGTTCTGATGGCCCTGGTAATGGTTCTGGCAATTGCGACCGTCGCGGCCGCGGAAGAAGCCCCATTCACCTTCCATAACGGCGTGCAGTTCGGGATGAACATGGATCAGATCCAGGCTGTCGAGACCGGCCGGTACGAATACGACAACGAACACACCCACGGCCCGGTGGACTTTGCGGAACTGGAGTATGAGCACACCAAGGTCGACGGCATCCGCGCGGAAGTCAAATATCTCTTCGTCGGGAACGGACTGGTCGCGATCCGTGTGAATTATGAGACCCGCGATATCAGCTACAAGCAGCTGAAAGACAATCTGACCGCGAAGTACGGCCCGGCCGGCGCGGTGGACAAAGCCCTGCTCGCCAACGGCATCTATGCCGTAGATGATGACGGCCGCCTCGAAAGGCAGTCTGAAGCAATCGTCGCCGGCAACGTGATGATCGTTCTTGAACTGGACGAGGACGACATCGACGTGACTTACGTGGACCTGACTGCCGCTTACGTGAAGTAATCGCGGACAGATACCCCGCCCGGTGACGCACCGTCCGGGGGCATTGATCCCAAAGGCAACCCGGCCGGAGTTCCGTTTGAACCGGCCGGTTTGTTTTTGAAATTTCCCGGAACATGCCAGGATGCACCCTTCTCCGGGAGGAAAAGCAATTCTGATTTCAGGAGGCAGCCATGGAGCTGAAGAAACTGACCGTCCAGGACAGAGGCATCATCACCGATCTGTTCAGGGACGTGTTTACCCATGAACCCTGGAATGACGACTGGAGCGACTTAGAACAGCTGAACGCTTATATTGCCGACCTGACCGGGCAGAGCAATTCCCTCACGCTGGGATACTTTGACGCCGGCCGGCTCGCAGGGCTCGCCATGGGATATATCAAGCACTGGCACGCCGGGACAGAATACGTGATCGACGAGTTCTGCATCGACCGGCAAATGCAGGGGCAGGGGATCGGCAGCAGTTTTCTGAAAGCTGTCGAAGTATACCTCGCGGAAAACCGGATTTACCGCATCTTCCTTCAGACGGAAAACGACGTCCCCGCTTACAGGTTCTATCAGCGCCACGGGTTTCAGGAACTGACCAGGCACGTTTCCTTTTCAAAGACAATCGGTGAATAACAGGACCACAGGAATGATCCCGCCATAGCAGTATGTAAGCTCCTCATAGCCTGGTATAAAAAGGGGATGTTGCAGAAGATCATTTGCAACATCCCCTCTCTTTTCAAAGTATATCGATTTTATAAATAGATTGTGCAACAAAGAATATTGGGCAATCGGAAAACTTCGGGAGGTTTGGAGGGGCCGCAGCCCCTCCAAGTGTAATCCGCAGCAGCGACATGTGCGGTGCGAGGAGCATTTTTGCGAAGCAGAGCTTGCCCTGCGAGAGCAAAAATGCTTTCCTTGCACCTTTTCCGCCCGGGCGGCGGAGGCCGCCGCGCCCAGTGGGCGATGAAGGCGGGTGAAGCCGCAATGAGGCACAGAGCGCGAAGCGCGACA
>JAFRNK010000086.1 GCA_017430225.1 Clostridia bacterium
CTTGAGGCCACAGGTTGCCAAAAAATGTGAAATGTGCTATAATACCGACCTAAGAAAACAAGCTGCGCCGGAGAGGGAGGATAGCCGTGCTTTTGATAGCCATTGTGGATGACGACCCGAAGGACGCCGAGCACCTGAAAGAATGCGTTGAAACCTACTGTAAAACAAATAATCACGCGGTGATGATCCACGTGTTTCACGACGGACTGGACCTGGTCCGCAGTACGGAAAACCACGACATCGTTTTCCTGGACATCCAGATGAAACAGCTGGACGGGCTGGAGACCGCCCGCTTCATCCGGAAGATCGACAAGGAAAGCATCCTGATTTTTGTGACCAACATGGCGCAGTTCGCCATCAAGGGCTACGAGGTGGACGCGCTGGATTTCATCCTGAAGCCCGTATCCATGGCTTCGATCGTCTATGTGCTGGACAAGGCCATGAAGCGCCTGGACGGCGGCAGCGCGAAGGCGATGTTCTCGCTCAAGACCTCCGACGGCACCGTCAGCATGTCCGCCAACGACATCACTTATGTGGAGGTCTTCGATCACAACCTCGTGTACCACACTACCAGAGGGGAATATACCGTGCGCGGCAGGCTGAGCGACGCGAGCCAGAAGCTGAGCCCCGACCGCTTTGTCATGTGCAACCGCAGCTTTATCGTGAACCTGCGCCACGTTTCCAACGTGACGTCTGACTACCTGATGATCGGCGATACGCGCATTTCCGTTTCCAAATCCCACCGCAAGGAATTGATGAAGCGCTTTTCCAGCTTCCTGGGGGACAGTTTATGATCACCAATCTTTCATGGATCGGGGCCGTCGATCACAGGATTTCGGCGGCCATTGTGTTTTTCATGCTTCTGCTTCTGCTGAATACGGGCAAGAAACGCAGCTGGTTCCCTGTCCGCGCCGGCGTCACGCTGGCCGTGATGTGCGTGTGCAGCTGGGCGCTTCGCACCCTGTCGGACGTACAGCTTCAAAACGTATATCTCCAGGCCCTGTGCTACAGCGCGCAGATCATGTCGCTGCACCTGCTGTTCGTAGGCGCCTGCTTTTTCTGCTACAAAACGAACCACGCGGAGGCATGGTACAACGGCCTGCTGGGCCTGACGATTTTCAAGATCGCCTGGAACGCCTTCAAGACCGGAGCCAGCCTGCTG
Source organism: Clostridia bacterium (assembly GCA_017430225.1). GTDB lineage: Bacteria > Bacillota > Clostridia > Christensenellales > Aristaeellaceae > UBA4246. The sequence continues at coordinate 1,163 of JAFRNK010000086.1, forward strand.
CTGGTCAACGACATGGACGCGCCCTGGGGCCGCTACAGCATCGCAGGTTCGCTGATCTCCTACCTCGTTTATTTCAGCATCAGCATCAGCCTGTATTTTCTGTATAAGAAACTGGTCAAGGAGCCGCCCTACCACGCGCCTGTCAGGCTCATGACCCTGCTGACCGCTGTTTTCGTGCCGCTGCAGATGGTGCTGGAATACTGCGGGCACGTGTTTACCGCCGAGAAGGACGCGCTCTTTATCTATTACCTATGCGCGCTGCTGTATACCATTCTGAACTATGCCGCGCTGCTGATGATCGCGGAGCTGGACAGCTTCCGCCACGAAAACCGCACCATGCACGATTTCATCAGCAACAAAATGCGCTATTACGAAATGAGCCACGAGGGCATCGTGTCCCTGCAGACCAAATGTCACGACCTGAAGCACCAGATCCGCGCCATCCGCTCGGAGGCGGGCAAGGCCCGGTTCGACGAATACCTGAACGAGCTGGAGGATTCCATCAACGAATACTCCACCGTCGTCGAATGCGGCAATCCGACCGTGGATATCGTCCTGACGGAAAAAAACATCCTCTGCTATTCGAACCACGTCAAGTTCTCCTACATGATCGACGGTTCCCTGTTCTCCTTCCTCACCGAGCGGGAAATCTATTCCCTGTTCGGCAACACGCTGGACAACGCCCTGGAAGCGGTCACCAAGATCAGCGATCCGGAGCAGCGCATGATCACCCTGAAAAGCAACAGCCGCGGCAACATGGTCGTGCTGCAGGTCGAGAACACCTTCGCGGGCGACATGAACCTGACCGACGACGCCCTGCCGCAGACGACTAAAACCGGTTCCGGCCACGGCTTCGGTCTGCGCTCCATCCAGCGCATCGCGGAAAAGCACGGCGGCATGATGTCCCTGCGCACCGAAGGAGGGGTATTCAAGCTGACCGTCGTCATGAATCCGCAGAACGACTGATGCGGGGAGGATACCAATACAAGCGGCACGCCTGATGCCTTCATGGGTTCCTGCGCCTTTAATAAGGCAGCCTTGCTTTATTTTCCTCCCGCTGTCATCCTGAGCAAGCGCAGCGGCAGCGGAGCGCTGCGAAGGATCTGTTCTGTTGTTTAACGGTCAATAAACACTGTTCTGATTGTATAGAGAAAAACACAAAAAACAAGCGTGCCGTGCGGGCCAAGCGTGCCGGCCCGGGTACGCACGATGTCTCGCGTGCCGGCTGCTGACGGCGCGCTTTTTCTTTTTGCTGATGCTACAACGGTTTTAGGAAGCCGCGCATCTTGGCACGCACGGCACGGATAAAAATGGGGTTTTTCCCCAAAACAAATCCATTTCTCTTTCCGGCAGCATCCTATTGCTTCAGAACAGATTCTTCGCTCGCCGCCTGAACGGGGAGGCGGCAGCTCAGGATGACATTGTAGGGAGAAATGATTCCTTGTTTGTTGTATTCCAGCGGTAATGGGTTACTTTCACTGCTGCTCACCTTACAAAAGAAACGACCACCCTTCACTGTCATCCTGAGCCAGCGAAGGATCTGTTCTGTAGCATAATAAGATAATCGCGTTTCGTACGTACGCAGAGAATCGGGGTTATACTCCACAACGCGCAAAACAATCTGCCGAGCTTCTGCTTTGCCTCCCACCGGACGCAAGGACGCAAAATAAGCGTCCATCCGGTTACAGCCATTTGATTTTTCCTGCAGTCGCTGCGAACGGCTTTTTTGAATTTGTTCACCCTTTGGAGAAGCGTTCCCGACCGGCATGCACGACACGGATGAACATGCTGTGTTTCTTGCGCCTGCGGGCATGGGATGCAATACGGGAACAGGGCAGAAAAAATCCCCGGCAGCGCTTCATTGATGAAGTCTGGCCGGGGATGAAACCGGGATGATGCAGATCGACAAACTGGAATTTGTCATTCAAAGGGAAATGAACAGGGAAGAAAATGCTTTTCTTTCCAGTCATCCTTGAATATATCAGATCATTTTCAGCCTTTCATGCATAACGCGCACATCTTCCTTAGCCCCTGCGGGCGTAGGCCATTCTCCTGGATTGCCCAGTCGATCCCCGATTTTTCTCGGGATTATGTGTACATGAAAATGAGGGAGTGATTGGCTTACGGGACTGTTGGCTGACATGATGTCGGCTCCGTCGTAACCGCAGTCTTCAATCAGGTGTTTACTGACCTTCTGTGCCATGAACCAAATCTTACAAGCCACATTCTCGGGACAATCGGTCACATATCGATAGTGCTTCTTGGGTATAACAAGAATATGTCCGTCATAATCCTTCGAGATGTCCATGAATGCGAGAGCCTCGTCATCTTCACAGATCCTGAGTCCCTGTATCTCGCCGGTACCTATTTTGCAAAACACACAGTCTTCCATATTTGCCTTTCCGCCCATAATTTGATATAGCGTTCCGTAACACAAATCGATGATTGCAAAAGCCAAATTCCGAGTTGTCAAGCTAATACTCCTAACCAATATTCTACCATTGTTTCCGAATCTCCTGCAATCAAAGAGAGGTGAACTTTTATGGCTGAAACCCTGCGCGAACCGGTGGCCGCGCTGTTCCTGGAAAAGGCGATTTCTCACGCAATATGCGCACCATCAACCAGCAGATCATGGAAGCCGGGTGCACCTTTCATCCAGCTGGAGCAGGCTGCAAGTTATCCCGCGGATTCCTTTCATTTGTTTTGGGAATAACCCCGTTTTTATCCGTGCCGTGCGTGCCAAAGTATATTGGTTACTAAAACCGTTGTGGAATCAGCAGAAAGAAAAAGCGAGCCAACAGAAGCCGGCACGCACGGCACGCTTTGTTTCTCGGTTTTTCTCTACAAAATATTCTTCTGCTTTGTTTCATGACGGTGGAGAAGGATACTTTTCCTTTGTTGGATGAGTCGTTTTAGACAGGAATAATCACATAAGGAATAGAAGAACAAAATATCAGCGAATAATCCCAAAATAAAGCGTGCCGTGCGTGCCGATCAGGAACTCCTCTGAACGTTTTTCCGTTCACGCTCTTTTTTTGTCGTGAATAGATGCATTTGTGGTTTACGAACAGGACAGTGTCATTCATGCCAAACCACTTTTTTTCTTTTTTCCGGTATGATATGATGTCATCAGTCAAGGGCTCTCTGCGAAAAAAACAGCCCGAAACTCTACAAAAAGAAAAGGAGAATGGAACATGAAAAGACTCATCAGCCTGTTGGCAGCGTTAGTGCTCGTACTGAGCCTCGTTCCCGCCGCATTTGCTGCGGAAGACGGCTACATCGCCGCTCCCTATGACCCCGCTCAGGTCGATCCGACCGCCACCTACATGGAACCCGCGTTCTATGCGAACGAAAACGGCCCCACCATCGGCGTCACCACCGTCGGCGTCATCGTGAAGGACGGCCTCTACTTCAAGGATCTGAACAACAACAAGGAACTGGATCCCAGCGAAGACTGGCGCCTGGACGCCAAGACCCGCGCCGCTGACCTGGTTTCCAAGCTGTCTCTGGAAGACCAGTCGGGCTTCCTGTTCAACGCCCTGGCTATCACCCCCAGCGTGCCCAAGCTCGACATGGCCAAGAAGGAAGACGGCAGCATCAATCCCGCCGCCATCGTGACCATCCTCGGCGAAGGCGAAGAATCCAAGAACGCTTTCGCGAGCGGCTTCGCGGGCCTCGACTCCTTCGTCATCAACACCCAGAAAGTCCGCGCCGGCGTATATCGCGGCGGCCTGAACTTCGACGCTTCCACCGTGGCGCTGTACAACAACATCGTCACTGAAATGGCTGAGGCTGATGCCGCTCAGCGCGGTGTGCCCGCCATCCCCATGACCATCCTCTCCAACCCCATTTCCGCCGGTTTCCCGGACTCCCAGGGTCTGGCTGCGGCCGTGATGGGCGACGGCAACTATGACGCGATCCGCGACTATGCGGAAGTCGACCGCCAGATGTGGGTTGCCCAGGGCATCAACGCTATGTACGGCCCCCAGGTCGACCTGGTGACCGACCCCCGCTGGCCCCGCAACTTTGAGACCCTCACCGAGCGTCCCGAAGTCGCCGCCGGCATCATCACTGCTCTGATCGACGGCTACCACATGGGTACCGACGGCATGAAGCCCGGCGCTGTGGCGCTCTCCGTCAAGCACTTCCCCGGTGACGGCGCGGCCGAGAACGGCTTCGAGTCCCACACCGCTCAGGGCCAGTGGCGTCTGTATCCCACCGCTGGCTCCCTCGAAAAGTACCAGCTGGTCGCTTTCCAGGCTGCCATCGACGCCAAGTGCGGCTCCATCATGCCCTGCTACTCCCGTGACGCCGCTGACTCCCGCTCCGTGACCCAGAGCTATCGCGGCCACGAAGTCCAGGTCAACCAGCTCGGTTCTGCCTACAACAAGGAAATCATCACCACCCTCCTGCGCGATGTCATGGGCTTTGACGGCTATGTCAACACCGACTCCGGCATCGTGACCGGCCAGACCTACGGCGTTGAAGACAAGAGCCTGACCGAGCGCTATGCCACCCTCATCGCCGCCGGCAGCGACGTTATCGGCTCCGGCCTGCGCACCGACCTCGTGATCGAAGCCGTTGAGACCGGCATCCTGGCCAAGGAAGACCTGGACCGCGCCAACATCAACCGCGCCACTTCCATCTTCGAACAGGGCCGTTTCGACAATCCTTATCTCGATTACAACAAGGCTGACGAAGTCCGCAGCACCAATCTCCAGACCGCTTCTGCCCAGGCTTATGCCCTGCACCAGAAAGCCGTCGTCCTCATGAAGAACCATGAGAACACCCTGCCTCTCGCCCCGAACGCCGGCACCAAGCTCTTCATCGGCTCCTACACCGGCAGCGGCGAAGACGAAGATACCCTCACCGCGCTGACTGAGCTCTTCACCGCCCAGGGCTTCGAAATCGTCGACAAAGCGAAGGATGCTGAAGTTGCTTACTTCTATGTCCAGCCCAAGGCTACCAGCTCCACCAACGGTACCGCTTCCGAGGCCGTCCTGAGCCTGGTTGAAGACTTCGAAGTGGACGAGCGCGAAATGTCCGGCGGCGGCCAGGGCTTCGGCCAGGGCGTTACCGCCTCCCAGAAGAAGACCGGCGAAAAGATCGAAGTCACCACGGTTGCCGACATGAAGAAACTCGTCAAGGCGGCTGAAACCGTCCATGAGAACGGCGGCAAGGTCGTAGCGACCATCGTCTGCTCCTCCCCCTGGATCCTCACCAACCTGGAGCCCTACTGCGACGCGCTCCTCGCCCAGTACACCACCTCCGGCGCTTCCGTGAGCAACGCCCGCAAGGCTCAGATCGACATCATCACCGGCGCCTACAATCCCACCGGCAAGCTGGCTGTGACCATGGTTTCTTCCGAAGACGTCATCGCCCTGAACTATGTCGCGAACGAAGACGGCACCTATCTGGAGACCTGCGCTTCCCCGAACGACGTCCCCGGCTACGACAAGGATCAGTACATCGATCCCGCCGTGCTGGCCAACGTCAAGGGCGGCAGCTATGCCTACCAGGATGCTGACGGCAACTACTACGTTTCCGGCTTCGGCCTGAGCTACTGATATCCGATCAAAACTGATCCCTGATATCAGCAAGGGCGGCACCCATCGCGGTGCCGCCTCAGACTGTCGACAAAGGCCGAGGTCAAGGCCTCGGATTTTTTGTATTTAAGTGGTGAAACATCGAAAAATCAACACATAGAAAGCGATATATGGTATAATAAGGCAAAGGAAGTGAGCCATATGCTGCATGAAGAGCCC
>JAFRNK010000087.1 GCA_017430225.1 Clostridia bacterium
TGAAGCTTAAAAATACCTTTAAAAGAAAATATAAGTTAGAGTTATATAACTCCTGCCGGATATCCACCATTTAATAAAGCGAGGTTGCTGCGGAACAGCTCCATCAGCTGGACAGCCAGGACCGGCAGCTGGGAGCCTTTTTTCCATACGGCGGCATAATCTCGCATGGTATGCTGGCCTTCGATGCGGTAATAACGCGGTGCGCGGCCGTAAAATGTCACGTGGCGCAGCATTTCCGGCACAAAACCGCTTCCGATTCCTGCTGCGGCCATGGCGTTTACTGTGTCCCAGTTCATTGTCTCGTGAATGACGCGCGGCGTAAACCCGACTTCCCTGAACAGGCTTTCATGCATGGTATTGAATTTCTGAATCGGCTTCAGAATCACGAAGGGTTCGCCGCTCAGGTGTCTCAGTTCCATGTGGGGCAGGCCGGGGGAAGGAATGGCGAAAACGTTGACGGGGCTTTCGGCCGGTACTGCCAGCAGAATTTCTTCCGTGTGCAGGACTTCGTACGTCAGGTGCGGGTTTTCCGGTTCCCGCGGTACAAAACCGAAATCGAGTTCACCGTCCAGAATCATTTGCTCGATCGTCACGGATATTTCTTCTGTGACCTGAATGCGGACATCCGGGAAGTTTTTGGAAAAATACGGCTGGACCAGCGGCAGATAGTATTTGCTGTAGAAAGGCGAAATACCGAAACGGAGCACAGTTTTTCGGGATTCGTCCAGTTCCTGCAGCCTGTGCACCATGGCGTCCCGGCGTGCAACGAGGTCGCGGCCTTCACGAAGCAGCAATTCACCCTGCGGTGTCAGTCTTAGGTGATGGGTTCCCTTCTCCAGAAGAGGCACGCCTACTTCCTGTTCGGCCCGCCGAATGGCCTGGCTCAGCGCAGGCTGGCTGATATACAGGCGTTCTGCGGCCCGGGAGTAACTGCCTTCTTCATAAAGTGCGATCAGATACTCGATAATCCGGAAGGAAACCATCTTTCCACCTCAAAAATATAATTTAAAGTTATAAAATTATTATACATCCATACTTGACGATTGACAAGCAACAATTATATAATACGTTTAACCTGAATTGCTCGAGATGGGCTCGTTCAGACAAATTGAATATCTGGAAAGGAAGGATTCTCTATGAAACGGATTTCCAAGCGCTTGATTGCTCTGATGCTGGTTCTCGCAATGCTGTGCGTGGCTCCCGCTGCTTTCGCAAAGACCTACCTGACGATGGCGGCTGTGGCTTCCAGCTCCGGTCTGTTCCCGTATGTTGTATCGATCGGCAAGGTTCTCAACACTTATTGCCCGGATTATTCTATTACCGTATCGGAGTCCGGCGGCAATGTGGATAACACCAAGCGCCTGCGCAACGGTGAAGTCAAGATCGCTAATTCCATTTCCAATACCGACTATGAAAGCTATTCCGGTACAGGTACCACTTTCAACGGCAGTCCTTTCACCGACTTCCGCATCCTGTGGTATTATGAGAAGAGCCCCATCCAGATCTGTGTCGCGCTGGACACCGGCATTGAGTCCATCTATGACCTGGAAGGCAAGCCCTTCAATCCCGGTGGCACCGGCACGGCGGCATCCGTGGTCATCCATGCTGCGTTCGATGCGCTGGGCATCCATCCCAACTACTTTGAGGCTGGCCAGGCTGACGCAGCGGATGCTTATGCCAACCGCCAGATCGTCGGTGCTGTGAAAACAGGCCCGTCTCCGGACAGCTATGTCATGCAGCTGAACTCCAACCGCCCGATCCGCATCCTGGCGATCTCCGACGAAGACATGGCCAAGATTCTGGAAGCCATCCCCAGCGTAAAGTCTGCCATAGTCCCCGCCAACTCTTACGAGGGCGTGGACTATGACGCACAGTGCATCTCCACTTATCAGGGCGTGCAGGTCAGCATGGACTTCAGCCAGGAAGAAGGCTATAAGTTCTTCAAGGCCATGTGGGAAGATGGCAAGGAAATCTGGCAGAATGCTTATCCCGTCGGCGCGAACAACGACGTGCCCGCCATGACGCTGCAGGCCGCGGCCACCCCGCTGCACGCCGGCACCGTTCAGTACCTTGTGGAGCATGGCTATGAAGTGCCTGAAAACCTGATTCCGCCGGAATACGTACCCGTTCAGTAAACTTTTGATATGGGGCGTCGTGCGTCCGCGCTGTGCCGGGCACACGGCGCCTCCTTTTGATATGCTTGAAAGGACGTGCCATCCATGCGTAAGCTGACAGGCCCCTGGAAAGTGATCGTGAACGTATTGTCGGTTCTCCTGATCGCTTTTCAGATCTATACCACGGCCCGCGGGCCGTTTTCGGATATCATCCAGCGCAGTGTCCACCTGTCGTTTGTACTGACGCTGCTGTTCCTGCTCAAGCCCCCTCGCAAGCTGAAAGAGGGCGAGGAGCAGCACAGCGTGCCCTGGTACGACGTGATACTTGCGCTGCTGTCCGCCGCATGCTGCGTATATCTGGTCACCATTGCCAACAGGGTGCTGTATGACCCGCTGCAGTGGGTATCCGGCTTCGATAAATTCGCTTCTGTAGCGTTGGTCGCTTTGATCCTGGAAGCGAGCCGCCGCTCTGTCGGATGGACGTTCCCGATTCTCGGCCTTGCATTCCTCTTCTACGCCTTCTTCGGCGAATGGTTCCCGGATATCTGGGGGCACCAGAACTTTTCGTTCAATCTGGTATTCCAGACCTTCTATCACAATACCCGCGGCATCTGGGGCACTATGCTGGGCCTGAGCGCGACCATGCTGGCGATGTTCGGTATCTTCGGCGCGATCCTCTCAGGCACCGGCGGAGCGGAGACGTTCATCCGCATGGGCCAGCGCTTTACCGGCCGCTTTACCGGCGGTTCAGGCAAAGTCGCCGTGATCGCGTCCTCACTCTTCGGCATGATTTCCGGCAGCGCGATCGGCAACGTGGTCGCGACCGGGGTATTCACAATCCCCTCCATGAAAAAGGCCGGGTATTCCAATGAATGGGCGGCGACCGTTGAAGCTGTGGCATCCACGGGCGGCCAGATCATGCCGCCGATCCTTGGTGCGGCTGCCTTCATTATGGCGCAGTTGATCGGTGTTTCCTATATTGAGATAGCCAAAGCGGCCATCCTGCCGGCGTTCCTGTATTACCTGTCTACCTTCATTGCTATTCATCTGGTATCTGTGCGCGATAAGATCCACGGCAACAACGAGAAGCCGTCGATTCGAATCGGTGAGTATCTCGTTATCTTGATCCCGCTGGCTATTTTCATCGGTTACCTGCTTTCAGGCTATACGGTGCTGGTCGGCGCTTTCTATGCCACCATCGGAGCGCTGATTACCTATATCCTCAACTTCCTGGTCGTGAGCAAGGGCAATGTGAAGGAAGTCGCCAAACAGACGGGCCACGTCATCTGGCATACGGTTCAGGGCGGCACCAAGAGCATCGTGGATATGTGCGGTATTCTGGCGGGATCCCAGATTACAGTTGCGCTGATCAACCTGACGGGATTTGGCGTCAAACTGTCTGACGTGATCGTATCAGTCGGCCAGGGCAACGTCTTCCTCTGCCTGGTGTGCTCGATGCTGGTGTGCATTATCCTGGGCATGGGCCTGCCTACAACGGCTGCCTACGTACTTGGCGCGGCTGTGCTGGCGCCGCCGCTGATCACACTGGGCCTGAAGCCCCTGGTGGTTCATCTGTTCGTGATGTATTACGCCTGTCTGAGCGCCATCACCCCGCCGGTTTGCGTCGCGGTATTCATGGCGTCCGGCCTGGCTAAGGCAAAATGGGTCAAGGTGGGCGGCATCGCGTGCATGATTGCGTTGCCGGTATTCATTGTTCCGTTCACTTTCTGCTACAATCCCGCATTGATTCTGGACGGCGAACTCCTGCCGATCGTCATCGGCCTGGCTACGGCAATGATCGGTGTGGCGCTGATCGATATCTGCCTGGTAGGCTATATCCGTCAGCCTGTGAAACTTGTCTGGCGCGGTCTGATGCTGGTGGGCGGCATCCTGCTGTTGATACCCGATTACATCATCAGCCTGATCGGTCTTGGTGTGGGCGGCGCAGCGTTCCTGGCTGCATGGCTGCCCCAGCGCAAAGTACAGCAAGCGAGGTGACCTCGAATGTATATCAGTGCGTTTCCTGACGGGGGACGCTGGCTGCGCGGAAACCTGCATGCGCACACGACGCTTTCGGACGGAACGGTGCCGCCCGGGGAGCAAGCCGCGGATTACCGCGCCATGGGCTATGATTTTCTGTCGGTGACCGACCATAACACGATGAACCGCCTGCGTGAACTGAACCGGGAGGACTTTCTGATCCTGCCCGGCTGGGAGCGCGATATTCCGTATGGAAAGTTCAAGTGTCTGCATGTAGTCGGCCAGTTCGCTGCGGATTATCCGCTGGATACTTTTTCACGTCCGAAGGGCAATCCGGATGCCATGTCCATGCAGGATTTACTGGACGAGATGAACGGCGACAACGTATTCATAACCCTGGCGCATCCTGTTTGGTCCCGGATGGAGCCGGAAGAGGTCCGTGCGCTGCAGGGCTATCATGCTATCGAGGTGTTCAATACGGGCACCGAACGCCTGTGCCACGCCGGGCGGGCGGACCTGCTGTGGGATATGCTGCTGCGCGAAAAGCGTAAAGTTTACGCCGTGGCCTGCGACGATACCCACGGGAAAACCGAGGAATCTGACCGCTTTGGCGGATGGGTCATGGTCAAGGCAGACGCGCTGACCGCGGAATCCGTCCTTCGCGCCTTGACTGCTGGACATTTCTACGCGACGCAGGGGCCGGAAATCCACAGTTTCGTGATTGAAGATGGCCGGGTCACGGTAGATTGCTCTCCCTGTGAGGAAGTCCATCTGGTTACCTGGCCGCCGCGCGGAAAATCGGTTTACAGTACCGACGGTCACTCTCTGACCCATGTAGAATGCCCGCTGAAAGGCGGGGAAACCTATGTGCGCGCGGAGTGTGTGGACGCCGTGGGCCATACCGCGTGGAGCCAGCCGATCTGGCTGGAATAGGAGTTCATTCTTTTGTGCTGTAATTGGAAATAAACAGAACAGAACGGATATTGAGTTTTCAACGGCATAGTGATACAATGCGTCGCGGTCAGGGAACTATTTTATAGTGCCCTGGCCGCAAATATTTGCAAAGGAAGCATCAACACATTTATGCATGTTTTGCTGTTAGTCGCGTTTGCGCTGTTTTCGGGCCTGCTGATGACCCGTCTGTTCGTCAAATTCCATCTGCCGGACGTCACGGCCTATCTGGTCACCGGCGTACTGATCGGCCCCTGCGTGCTGGGCCGTCTGGGGCTGCCCGGGCTGGGTTTCCGCACGTTTGAAGAGGTGGAATCCCTGAGCCTCATCAGCGATGTCGCGCTGGGCTTCATCGCGTTCGCGATCGGTCACGAGTTCCGCCTGTCCGCGCTCAAGCAGACGGGCCGGCAGGCGACCATCGTCGGTATCCTGCAGGCGGTGATCACGACCATTGTCGTCGACATTGTCCTGGTCGCGATGCATTTCGCGATGCCGGATCTGCTCAGCCTGCCTGTGGCGATCACGCTCGGCGCGATTGCCGCCGCTACGGCGCCTGCGGCGACCCTGATGGTCGTGCGCCAGTACAAGGCCAAGGGCCCGGTCACGGACGTCCTGCTGCCGGTCGTCGCTCTGGACGACGCGGTCGGCCTCGTGATCTTCGCGGTCTCTTTCGGCATTGCGCAGTCCATGGAGAGCGGCACTGTCAATACGCTCGCGCTGATCATCGAGCCGATCGGCGAAGTGCTCCTCTCGCTGCTGCTCGGCGCCGCGGTCGGCTTCGGCCTGACCTTCCTCGAACGCTATTTCCATTCCCACCGCAACCGCAACGCTCTGATCGTCGGCAGTGTCATCCTGACGGTCGCGCTCAGCCAGCTCAGCTTTGAGGTCGGCCCGTTCGAGTTCGGCTTCTCGTCGCTGCTGGTCTGCATGATGCTGGGCACCGTGTTCTGCAATTTCTGCCCGCTCAGCGAGGACCTGATGCTCCAGGCGGACCGCTGGTCCGGGCCGGCGCTCACCCTATTCTTCGTCCTCAGCGGCTCCGCGCTGCAGTTTGAGGTGTTCTCGGAGACATCGGTCATCCTGATCGGCGTGGCCTATATCTTCGCGCGTTCCCTGGGCAAGTACCTCGGCGCGCGCCTGAGCGCGGACCTGGCGCACAGCAGCGATACGGTGCGCAAGTACCTGGGCATCACCCTGCTGCCGCAGGCCGGCGTCGCGCTGGGCATGTGCACGACCGCCTACCGTGTCCTCGGCGCGGACGGCACGCTGATCCGCAGCATCATCCTGTTCTCTGTCCTGATTTATGAGCTGGTCGGCCCGAGCCTGACCAAGATGGCCCTGACCAAGGCCGGAGACATCCAGTCCAAGCCTGTGGAGATTACGACCCGCCGCCAGAAGCGCCTGGCCCAGATCAAGAAGCCCGTGCCTCCGAGGTTTGACCACTGATTGAAAGGGGTTGTTACACAACCCCTTCGATCAAATGGATACTCCATTTGATCGACATAA
>JAFRNK010000088.1 GCA_017430225.1 Clostridia bacterium
GGATCCACGGATGGCATTGAATGCGTCTACATCGTTCTGATTCATCCAGGAGGTGTCGCCATAGTCACCAGTGGCCGCCCAATTGGCGCGGCTCCGGCCATACTTATCATAGGTATCATTGTCCATATAATAGTATGTGCCTTTAGAGAAGGCAGACTTTCCCTTGCCCTGACGAATGTTATTAAACAAATCCAGGTCTTTTTGATTCATCCAGGAAGTATCGCCATAATTCCCAGTCTTTTTATAATAGTTATAGCTTTTCTCATACTTCTTATAAGTATCAGCAGACATTGAAGACCCGACCTGTTTGTTTGTAGGTGCTTTAGGCTGAGTCGTAACGGGCGCTTTGCTCTGCGGCTTCTTTGCTTGGCTGCCATATCCATGCTTAGCAATCGCCGCATCTTTCTTTGCCCTAGTATCCGCGTAATTATAAGCCATAGTGTTCCCCTTAATGTGTTACATTCTGTTTACAGGTTGTCCCGAAAGCCTGTTTTTCACTTTTTTATTCAGATTGTTGCTCGCAGCAACAATGCTTCGTCTTGCAGCTGACGCTGCTCTAGCATTGGAAGCGTTCTGAGCGTTTTGCTGTACTTGCTGTTTCCTGGCAGCCACAGCCCTCAAATTATTACTTGCATTATCAAGAATCGGATCCCACGGTGGATCGTTCGGTGGTTCTTCAGGCGTCCTACTTCTTCCGCCCCAGCCACCGCCACCGCCGCCGGACTTCTTTGCAAACACTTTGCCATACAGCTGATTCGCCAGGCCTAACGCATTGCCCTGCGCAGACTGTGCTGCGGCCATTGCCATCTCATCCTGCTGACCGAGCCGGTTCAGAAGGCTGTTGTACAGATTCGCCTGGTAATCGGAGTCGATGTTCGCGATGTCAGAAGCAGCTGCGTTGTTCTGCCGGTTCTTGACATCCGTTACCCAGCTGCTGGATCCCATTCCGCGCGAAGCAGCATCTGTATCGATCGCGGCACGGTTCGCTTTCGCAGCATCCTGACGCGCCGCAATCTGCTTATCGTATGCAGGCCGCATCGATCTGGACAGTGCGTCCTTCAGTGTGCTTGCGGACTGAGGCGTGTACGTGTTGTTGAACATGGCATACGCCCTGTTGTACAGATTTGAAAAATTCTCTAATGGTTTGTAATTTGCCATCTTTGCTCTCCTTATGTTGCATTCACTTGTGATATCAGCTCCGCGACCTTGTCATACAGGACCCGCAGGTTCTGGTTCAGATTGCTCTCATTCATCGAGGCGCTGTTGTCGTAATCCTCGTTCGTGGTGACCTCTGCCTCCTGATGGCGGCTGAAGTACACCGGCTGCATTGTTTCCGGTAGTTCGATCATGTGCCGTCCTCCTTTGCTTCATATCTCAATGTGAGTCCGCCTTCGACCTGGAACCATCCGCCCGCAACGTTGCGCAGCTGGAGTCCGATCGCGCGTCCCTCATACCGCAGCGGAATGCGGATGATGTCGCCCACCTTCGCCGGCATGGCGTATGTCTCATGCTGTACGTACGGCCCCGCCTTGATGTCGATCAGGACCTTCTCGCCGGTGCCCCTGAGGTACAGCCATTTGACATGCTTTGTTACCGACCGTGCCTGCAGGTCAGTGAACGGTGTGTTCCAGTATGCCTCGATCGGCGTCTCTATGATCAGACCGTCCTCATATCCTGCGTATGTATGACAGTCCTTGTCCCACTGGTACACGTACCGGTCCGGATTGATCATGTAGATCGTTCCGTTGAACGCGCAAATGTCCGTTACTTTGAATCCGTTACGGATCAGATGAACGCGTTCTTTCAGGTCATACACGATCAGCGTGTCATCTTCTTCCCCGTCACCCGCGCGGCAGCTGAAATACAGTCTGTCACGGTTCTCACAGCTCTTGCAGTTTGAGATGTCCACGTTCTCCAGCAGGGTCCGGATCTGCCTGGCTGTAGGCGACAGCCGCGCAGCCTGGCCGTCATGGTAGTACATGCCAGCCTTAGTAAGCCAATACGGCACGTCACCGTTCGCGATGATGCCGGAATTGACCGTCGTCTCCATGTCCTTATTGACGCGGGTGATCGTGTAATTGGAAGGTCTATCTCCGATCAGACGCCACACGGACGATTCCTTGAAGATCAGAAGCTGATTGCTCAGCGCGACGATCGCGACGATCGGGTCAGAGGATGTATTGCCGACCTCTGTATGTCCGCCTCCGGTCGCGTCCGATGCGTCATCCATGGACCAGTCTTCGATCGATCTTGTATCTCCCGGAGGCTGTGACCAGTAAAGCCTGGACGGGTGCTCCGGATCTCCTGCGCTCAGGAGCCGGTTATAGTAAAGGTCCATATATGTGACCGGGATATCGGATACGCCGCCTCGGATCATGACCACATCACCCAGCTCCGGCTTGTCCGAACGGGATATCACTTCTTTGAATGTCACCTGGGTGCGCGCTGTATTCAGTTCCTTTACCTCGGAAGTAATGAAATCCACATACAGGCCGATGTCCTTGCACCGCTGTTCCGCTTCGCTCGGAATGGCCGGTGATATGGTGATGGACTCGATACCGTATTTCTTTTCAGAGTCCGCAGGTTCCGCTTTGCTTCCCTTGCCAAGCTTCAGGAAGACGCGGTCGCCCGTATGCCATACCGGCACGGTGCTGAACACGTAATCGGTCCCGCTGATCGTCAGCGTCAGTTTTGACAGTGTCTGATGCACATCGGTCAGCACAAAGGATACGAACCCGCCATACACGTATGTCCAGCCGGATGGCATCTCCACGGTGTATTTGCCTTCGTAGTTTTCAACAGAATATGTATAGGAAGCAGCTTCCTCCGCTGTGGTGCCGAATCCGCCGTACGTGCTGTTCAGACGAACCAGGCAGAGATCGTTCGCATTCCACGCGGGCACATTGTTCAGCGTATACACGGTTCCCTTGATCGATACCTTTACGCCGGTGACCGTGCTCGCGGTCGTAGCGCTTCCCACGAACGCGATCCAGCAATCGTCTGAATATGTCCAGTCCTCCGGCACAGAATCGTTGTCCATCGTAATGGTCAACACATTGGACGACGTCGCCCTGGAAGACTCCGTCAGCACCGTTACGCCCTGGTTGACCACGGCCGCGCTTCCGGACAGCTTGACCATCACGGTATCCCCCGCCGCCCAGATCGGCACATAAGTCAGGTCGTAACGATTGTCCCCGATCTTAATGCGGCACTTGGACAAAGTGTTCATATCTGCCGGGATATCGAACGCGATCATGCAACCGTCCGTATACGTCCAGGTATCCGGCATGATCAGTGTGAACAATCCGGTCCGCGTCATGCTGGACCCGTTGCTCTCCGACGCTGCCGTCGTGGAATCCAAGGTGACAATGACTGTATCACCCGCGTTCCAGACAGGCAGTGCGCTTAATGTATGCGTATTGGATCCCGCCTTGATCTGCAGTGTTTTGGCGCCGTCGATCTCGGCAGGGACCTGGAACTTGACCGCGCTTCCGGCTGAATATGCCCACCCGGACGGCATAGTCAGTGTGATCAGGCCGATATCTCCGGTCAGCGAATATACAGCTTTTGTCGCGTTTGTGGATGTAATAGAAAGCGCAGAGACTGACTCTGTGTACGTGGTCAGCAGCGCCTTGACAGCGTTGTATTGAATGCCGGTGATCGTGCCGTCATAGATGAAATCGCCGGTGCCGAATACCTCTGCCTTCCCCGCTTCCGCAGTGCCGTCCCACTTGACGACCTGCGTCTGGCCGTTTGAGATCAGCAGATAATCCGTATTCCCGATCCGGCATTCCACGAAGTCCCACTTCCGGGATGTGATGTTGAATTGCTCATACGTAACAGTGATCGTCGCATCAGCCTTGACCGTATCTTCGTTCAGGATGATGCCATATGTCTTCAGGTCGACCGTTGACCCGTCAAGCTTCCAGACGGTCCCGTCATATGTAAAGACCTTCTCGCCAGGCGTCGGCACCGCAGCGCGGTACTTCGCTTTAGAAACAAATGCGTTGAGATCCGTCTTGACCTTAACGCTGTTCAGAAGGCCGGACGTAGCGTAGTCCATGATGGCAACCCATTGGGTGCCAGCCCATGCATAGATGTAATTACCGGCGCAGACAAGGAACTTATCATCCGCCAGCGTGTGCCAGTAGTACATGTGCCATATGTCGCCTGTTCCCGGCACACGGCTGTCAGGGAATGTTTCCGGATCGAACGTATGACGGAACCCGTACCCGACGGTCAGATTGCCGTCCTCGGTGATCATGTTGGCACCGTCCGCGGTCATGCCGGGGTCCAGCCGGTTCTCGTTCTGCGACTGATCAAGACCCCGGAAATACTCGATGGTGTAGTCTCTCAGCATGTCACCACCCCGTGTTCTTTATGTTGTATACATTGCTTTCACCGTGGTTCTTCCGCGCCCGGCGGAGCCCCTGCGAATAGATCTGATAGAATGCGTCCGCCCTGCGCTGCATCGTCGGATCCAGCGTGATGTGCTGGCTGTAAACGATATACGGCACAAGAAGGGAATGCAGATATACAGGGATGCCCGGTTGGTCAATATCATTGCTAATACGTGACGGCACGTACCTGTACTCAACATCTACAGTCCCTTCCGCACCGACTGTGATCTCGTCCGAGGCTGGCCCTGTCTCGAACGAAACGGATGATCCATTCTGCCTGACATCAACGATCTTGACGCACTGCGCGGACAGATCGTCCAGATGCAGGATCCCGTCCTCTACCGGAACGCCTGTGTCCGTCTTGCGGAGGTTCAGGTATTTTGCGATGTCCTCCGCACCGTCATTCAGATACATGACCAGTTTGTCTTTCCACGCCTCCATGCTCTGCGCGTCGGTCTCAAACCCGAGCGAGATCATGGCCTGCGTGACGATATCGTATAATGTCATTTCGGTTTACTCCTTACATGCTTCTCCCGGACCACTTCTTCAGTCTGTCTTCAGCGGCCTTCTTCATGCGCTCCTGCGTCTTCATGTTCTCAATGACCTTGTACACGGTCTCCGGAACTTCCACAGGAACTCCGCGCGGCACCGCGTAATGCACATCATTGATGCAGAAACGCAGCGTCTTGTCACCGGACGCAACTTCCGGAAGGATAACGGTATATTTCTTCTGTTCCGCGATCGCTTTGGATGTGTCGACCGCGATCTTGTTCATTTCCTGTTCGGACAGGGTTTTCTTGGTTGCCATAGGTTACTCCTTTCAATGCATGACAAAGGGGACCCGGATCTCCAGGTCCCCTTGATTAGGTTGTTTACTGTCAGGATACAGCGTGCTCGATACGGAGGATCCAGTCCTCGTTCAGGATGCAGGCCGTATAGCTGTCGCACTTGCAAGCGACCGTCGTGCGCTGATCGAGCGGGTCGGTCGTGCTGCCTTCCGCATGGATGATGGTATGGACATTGCCGGAACCGCCGATATCCACAACACCGTAGGCGTCTTCACCGAAGACCAGCGTGCCGTGCACATCAGCTTCCGCTTTGTTAGCATCCGGTGCGCCCGCGTCGTCCGTCCAGACAACAGTATCCGCGGTCAGATTAGTAGCGGATTCAGCGAACGTGACTTCCTTATTGTCAACGTCAAAGGACGCGACTGTGTACTCTGTGGAACCGACATAGAACTTGTTGCCCGCAACGGAGAAGTATTCGATCTCTTCCTCGGACGGATCATTCTTCAGAACGAACTTCTTGGAAGACGATGTGTTTGCATTGACCGCGTTCAGAACGCTCTGTTTGAAGACCTTCGCTTCGGTGGACTCGACAAAGATGACGCCGAACAGTTTGCCGATCTCACCAGAGAAGATCTGCTCGCCGTACTGATACTTGCTGACATCCTGCCAGAGCTGATCAGACTGCAGATCATACACGGAATCCGGGGAAACGATCGCAACAAAGTAATCTTTGCCGTTACGCTTGAACGGGCGTGCTTTATTCTTTTTCAGCGTCCGTACCGCTTTGCGGATCTCGGTCGTTGTCAGGATATCTCCGCTCTGAATCGCGTTACGGGAAGCTCTGCCGTTTGCGTACTGGATGGTCGTACCGGCCGCCATGGCGTCACGGGTGATCCAGTCGAGCGCTGTGCCGACCTGCTCGCCGAGGATGTCGGTAGAGCCGGTCATAACGTTGTCATAGCTGGTTCTCTTCAGCCAGTCGGAGACCTCCACGTATGCGCCGTACGCTTTGCACTGCGCCGTTACGCGGGTCTGCGCAAGGGACTGACCGTCGGGCGTTACGCCTTCCACGAGGCCCGGCACGACCTTCTTCGGGTCAAACAGGGTCCAGCGGCGGAACTCGACATTGTCGCCGGCGCCGTTCGGGATCGTTCTCTTCTGGCCGAACTGCGCGTGTTTGAGCTGGGTCTTTGCATTGACCAGCAGGTTCTTGTCATAGTAAGTCTTGTTGAGGTAGGTCTGCGGAGCCGCAGTGTTTACAGTTGTCTGTGTATTGTAATTGGTAGGCATAATGATTATCTCCTGAAATTAATAATAGTTTTTGCGCCTTTCTTTTTCTTTCAGGAACTCCTCGTCTGATACCTTAGTCCAGTCGGTGCGCGGTGATACCCGCTGCTGTGGCTTGATGGACTGCGGAAGTGCCTTGCCCGCGCGGACCTTCTCGGCCACGTCATATTCCGCCTGGCTCGCACGCTGGTTGGCCATGTAGACCTGTATCGCGTACTTTGCCGGCATGGGCTCGTCCACCTGGTTGCCGCGTTCATCGCAACCGGTAAGCAGCCGGATAAACTCCGGATCAGCATATGCTTTCTGCTCGTTGAAGCCTTTCGGTTTCGGAGCGTTCAGCACATCCTGATAGATCTGTTCGACCGGGTCATCATCCTCCGGTTCCGTCTGGCGCTGAGCTTTCAGATCCTGGATGTCCTGCAGGACGGAAAGCGCGACTCCGTCCCGTTTGGATACGGCGCGGTTGAAGTTGTCGATTGCCTTCTTGCCCGCGTCAGCTTTTGTCAGTGTTTCATCCTGGCGCATCAGATCATCGATCATCATCCGCCCGAGCTTATACGCGTCGTCCTGTTCATACTTCTGACGGATACGTGCCTTCTCGCGCCCGATCGCCTGGGTGATACGCCTCTGTTCTTCGGATACCTGGGAGTCGACCCCATCAGCGCCTTCCGGTGCTTCGACCTGTTTGCTATCCTGCGACGCTTCTTCGCCCGCCGCCTCAGCATTGTCGCCAGCGTCGACCTGGCTTTGCTCTTCAGGACCAAATGAAAAGACCGTCGCTGGGACGATCTCTTCCGGCTGTTCCTGCGGAGTGCTTTCGACCGGTTTCTGTTCTTCCATATGCTCCTTTCAATAAGGCTGCCGTTTCGGGCGCAGACCCCGTAATATATGCCTTATCCCAGCTCGTTAGGGCCGCCAGCGTCCTGGCCGCCTCCCAGCTGGGCTATTGCCGCGTCAATGTCCGCCTGTTCCGCCTGTGTCTGCTGCATCTCCTGTTCCTGCATCATCTCTTCCGGAGAAGGCTGCGCGTTGGCGATCTTGTTCAACAAGGATTCCTTGCCTTCAAATTCCATGAGCTCCACTGCCTGCGCCGGCTGGATGATTCCCAGCTGCACCATCTGCAGTACAAGCTCGTTCTGGGCTGTGGTCGCCCACCGGTTCTCTTTCTCGACCTTGATCGAGATCATGAACTCAATGGGTACATTGTTCCCGAGTGCGGTCTGACGTTCCATGATCGATGCCTGGAACTCCGCCTGGACTTGCTGCCCATCAATGGTCAGTGTCAGCTGTCTGGGCAGAGTGTTGAACTCGCGCTCCATCTCGATCTCGTACCGGACCGCTTTTTTGTATGCTTCCATCTTCTGCATGCAGACCATGCGCACACGCTTATTGGCCATCTCCTGCAGCGCCATGATGGAAGACGCTGCCGTAACGCCGGATGTCGTGTTGCCGCGTGAGAAATCGTTTGAACCGCTCTCTTCCTTCACGCGCCCACGGATCACATCGCCCTGGCTCAGGATGTAGGACGGCAGAGGCGGGTTCGCAAACCACGTCACGCCGTTGAGGTTGTCGCCCTCGTGCACGTTCTTTGACCAGTCCGCCAGATCCTCGGAATCGAAACCTGACGATTCCGTGTTCAGGATCTTGTTGCGCGCCGCCATGGACGCATTCTTCATGACCACGGAATCGAGACGGTCGGAGTCCTGCTGCGCCTGCCCGAAGTAATCAGGAACACCGTACCCGAGCGGGCTGTTCTTCCTGCGGTACATAGTAGAAATAACGAACGGGTATTCTCCCATCTGGAAGTACCCGTCCGGTTTCTCGTCCCTGGAATCATCCAGCAGCTGACCGCCGGCGATGTGCGCCATGTGCACGACCCAGTGGCCTTCTTTGCCGTCCTTGCCTTCCGCGATGAACTGCTTGTACCACACCTCGATCAGCAGGATCGTTTTATTGCTGTCATATGAGAGCTCATGGTCTTTTTCCAGTGTGAAGCTGTCCGCCTGGAAGGATCCTGCCAGGGACGGATATCTCTGCTCCAGCCACTCCACAGTGACCGGCGACATTTTGAAGATCGCGCGTCCGAGCTGGATATCTACTACCTGCGGATCGACCAGCACTGTATGATTGTCCACGTTCCGGATATACGCACCGCCAAGCCCGTGATTGAGCTCGGGATCATACCCGACCTCCTCACAGCACCAGCCGCCCACCAGCATGTCATGACAGGATTTCATATACTCTTCGCGATAATTCGCACTGTCATGGTTCTGCCTGATCAGGGCGCCGATGACCTCCGCCACTGCCTGATCCTCCGGCGCTTCGGGCCGTATGATCGCCTGCGGGAAGTTGTCCGCCATATCCGCCTTCAGGTTCTCGACCGTCGACATAATGATCGGCGTCACCGGCTGGTTCTCATTCTCGGTGTCTGAAGTGGACATGTTCTCCCAATGCCGCGCCTGATACAGCGCTTCATTCTCATTGAGCCGTGACCACTCGCTCGTATATGCGTCCCGGAACTCGGTAAACAGCGTTGTCGCCGCCTGCACGAACTCCTCGCCCGTCAGATCCGCGAGGACCTGCGATCTTTCAGATTCTGCCATTTCTGCGTCTCCGTTTCTTGTTCAAGTCAAATGGATCATCATACCAGATGTCCGCCTTCTCTTTCTTTGCGCGGCTCGGTGCCGGCCTGCTCATGAGGCCGTAACGCGCCGCTTCCGGTGCGTGGTCTTCGCACCCGTCCGATACATCCTCCGGCTTGTGCTCGTCATGTGTGAGCAAAGGCAGCGTGCGTATCAGATTTTCACAGGTATCGAAGATCACCCAGCGCGGGTCTCCGTCCGGCGCATCCGCCATGAACTCATGCATCTGCTGCCATCCGATAACTCTTGAGTTATCAGCTTTCATGAGCGGCACGCCGTGCCCGGTAAAGATCTCCGCTATGTTTTCGCCTTCTATGTCATGCGTCCCGCGCGTCTGCCACATATCCGGCGACGCGACCGTGTACGATATCTTCTCTCCATAACTCAGGTCCCGCACCCGGTCCGCCACGTCACGCGCCAGTGTCTGCGTAACATACAGCTCCCGATACGTATACACCCTGTTCTCGGGTCCAACAGCATGCCACAATACGCAGCAGGGGTCGTTATAGCCCCAGTCCATGGACCGGAATCTCTTCCAGTCCTGCGGTATCTCAAACGGTTTGCATGTGTGCTTCTGTCTGCGGAACTCCTGGAAGTACTGCCCCGCCAGCGCGTCCCAGTCGCCTTCCAGGTGCGCCCGCCTCAGCTCCGGAGGCAATGCCATCAGGTTGGCAACGTATGTCGGATCCGCTTCAAGAAGGTATTTGTTGTCGTAAACTTTTGCCGGTATGAAGTCATAATCATCCGGGTTCTCGCCTTCCCGGTAATCCCGGTCAATGAACAGACGCTTCACCCACGCGTGCCCGACTCCGCCGGGGTTGCAGGTGAAGTACATACGCGGTGATATGATCGGCGCGGCCGCGTTTGACGGTCGGTTGCACGTCTTGATGAACGTCCACTGCGACTCCGTGAATAACGTTGCCTCCTCCAGGCATATCACGTCATACTGCTGGCCCTGGTACTGATACACGTCGTTCTCAGCCTGGCAGTATCCGCACCGGATCCGCGACTTGTTCGGGAACACGAACTCATGGTTCTGGTCGTTATACTTCGCGATCCCTGTCAGTATCTCCATCAATGGAAGAATATGGTTCTCGCGGAGCTCTAGCAGCGTCCGCCTCAGGAGCAGGATCTGTATGCCCGGATACCGCTGCGCCATCAGCACGCACTTGGCCCTTACGGCCCAGCTCTTGCCACCGCCACGTGAACCGCCGTATGCGATATATTTCTTTCGGGACCTGAAAAACATCTTCTGTTTCTCGTTCGGTGTCATCCCTATCGCACGTGACGTCATCCGGAAAAGTCCTCCGCGTCTGGATCATCAAAGTACAGACGGACCGTATTATCCATCTGCACTTCCTCCTTCGGCTTCTGCCCGGAGGAATCGCGCAGTGTCTCCCATGCCCGCACGTCGCCCTTCAAGGCGCGCTCTGTCAGCGCTGCCATAATGGCACGGACCGTTTCCTCGTCCAGGCATTCCGCGACGATGTCCTTTAAGGGTCTGTATATCTTCTTCGCTTCATGCGATTTTTGATTAGCTTTCCTCGCCGTATCCTCGTCAAACGGATGCCCCTTTGACAAATTGTCCAGCGACGCCGGGTTCATCTTTCTCTTTGCCATATCTGCTTCCGTTCCGGGCCGAAGACGCCCTGTAGTATCCCAATAGAAAAGGGCGGCCCTGCTGCCGCCCCTTCCGAAAGGAGGTGTGAAATGAGTCGATCTTCTTTGCCCGCTCTCCACACTATTATTTTATTCTGAAAAAAGTGTCTTTTCGTGTACTATTCTTTGTCAAGTTCCATTGATTCAAGCACTTTCAGATCCAGATTATAGTACTTTGCATTTCCTTTCTTCTTGATATCAAGCAACTCGTCCGGGATTTTACTCATTACCTTTTTCGTCAAATAAACACTCTTTTCTGTAATCTCAGTTATATCAGACATTTGTATCCCGTTTTCGCTAAACAGCGTCGCTTGAATTAATATGTAATACAATTCATGAAGCTCACCATTAGCGGAAAAGAGATGATCAATTATTCTCTGATATTTCGTCAATGTATCTTTTTTCTTTTCCAGTGATTCGATTAATTCGTCCATTGACAAAAAGATCATATCGAGCTGCATTAATAGGAACGGCGTAAGATCTCCGCGATTCAAAGGATCATTACACTCCTTGAACGCTTTATAAAATGCGTTAATGTTTTCCTTTATCGTTTCAGAGATTCTAAACGCAATTAGATAATATAAACTGTTTGAGAGGCCATAGCTTAGAATAAGTCTTCCTAGCCTCCCGTTCCCATCATAAAATGGATGAATATACTCAAGCAGATAATGAAAAATACATATCCGAATTAAATCATTTTCCACTACCGAATCATCATTAAGAAATTTCAGTGCTATATTCATATACTCTATTATTTTACTCTCAGGTAAAATACCACTGTGAAGGATTTTCCCGGTTGCACTGACTACCGATACTGGCCCTTTCCGGAATAGTTCTCCGTCTGGCATGTTGTCAGGGTCTTCATGAATAACCTCTTCGAGGAATACTTCATCATAAAGATCCCGCACATCTTTGCACTCATATAGTCGAATCGTCTCTTCTTTCAGCAGTTTCAAATATTTATTTACAAGCCCGGCGAAACGACTCTTCTTACCTTTCTTTTGATTCGCTTGATTCTCTAAAATAGATAATGCTTCCCCTATTTCTTTCCTGCTGCTATGAACACCTTCGATACTATTTGTAATGACAATTTCATCAATTAAACACTTTTTGGAATATTGATATAATGCCATCCCTGGCAATGATTTACACAACTTAAACACGTCATGATTCCGCATGTAAATCTTTACAAGCAAATCATATGCTTCTGATGTCATAAGAAAAAACGCTTGATTCTTCCCAACATAAAAATCAAGTTTAACAGATCCTTCCGATGTAAACCTGCTATTATACTCTTGATCATAGTGATCATTGTCTTTATAGTAGATTTTCCTTAGCGTTTGGTATGACATATTCTTGTCCTCTTTTTTCGGCTTTTGCACATTTTTGCATAAAGTAAATTAAAAAACAAGTCAATTTTTATTTACTTCGCCAAAAGTTCAAAAAGTATTTTAAAAACATGTCTATTTTTAATTTACCTTGCGTAATAAACAACAGCTAAGCTAAAAAAAGCCTTATCTATTTTACATGCTTATGACCTACACAACCTTCTGAGTGCGGCTGCATGTATCTTCTTGCACCAACTCTCATCATAATGCGTCTTCCTGGCGACCTCATGCCACGTCAGGCGCCGCCCTTTCCGCCAGTTGACCGCGAGATACCGGTAGTGCATGATCGTCGCCTGCTGGTCCGGCAGCTGCTCTATCTCCGCCCGCACCCGGTTCTCCAGCTCTATCATTTCCAGAATCTGTTTGCTGAGATCCGACTCGACGCGTTCGAGCTTGACCATATAATCGGCCATCTTATCCACGTGTGCAGCACCATGTGGCATACCGGAAAGACCGCGCGACAGCCCGCTGGCTTTATTGATCAGATCCGCCTTCCGCTCCTGCGCCGCCTGGATCGCTGCGTCATAAAAGCGCAGTTTCTTCAATTCTTCTAACGTGATCAATTCCGCAGCTCCTCCTCAGTAAAGATTTTTTCTTCTCCAATGAAATGAAAACTCAGCGAATCTATCTTCACACCGGCCAGCGAGCACACATGCGCTATCGTGATGTAGACATTCCGCATCCGCTTCAGCTTCCGGTCCGGTTCCGCCTTTGTATCCAGGAACGCGCTGAAGGAATCCAGCTGCTTTCGCGCTTCCGTCTTCTGGATTCCCTGGCGCTTGATCTGGTCCTCTGACAGCACCCGCGTCCGCTCTGTCTTCTTCGGATGGTCCGCGTTCCATATGGCCTGATTCTCCGTCGGGCACACATACCCGAACTGGTTAGTCCGATCACGTCTGGTCGCCATAATCATCCTCCCACTTCATACATGCCGGTTCCGTTTCTTTGACCGTTACGCCGTTGACCAGGCACAGCAGGCTCCCTTCATGCGGAAACGCACGCTTACAGTCTCCGCACATTCTCAGTTTCGCGCCGCACTCCTGGCAGTAACGCTGACCTGGCAAGGTCGCCGCCCCGCAGCCGGGACATTTATGCCGTTGATATCCCCAGTGATCAAGATGGTTCATTTTATTCCTATGTTCCACTTTTCGTATATCCGCAGTTTTATGAAATGGCCGAATTTCATTAAAGTACATTTTTCGTTGTGTGATTGTCGACTTTTCACCGATTAGTCGCGTTTTTTGCGACTACCTGGAGCAAATAGCGTCATTCACTCCTCCTCACTCCACCTTTGCAAAACCAGTTTTCTTCTACCCATCCGCCAACTGTAGCAGGACAGTAAACCATTCCCGGTTGTTCTTGTTCATGAAATCTGCAATCCTTACAACGAACCAATTCTTGAACTCTTACGTCCATTCTCGTTTCGACCCGATTTATTTCACGAATCTCTCGTGAATACGGCGCTCCAACGGATACAATTCGCTCGCCTTTCTGGCACTCTTGATAAATCTTTTCGGCAATTCTTTGCCCGAGTTGTTCAGCAATGTGACGGCTTAAATCCTCTCCGTATCTCACAAGAGTTCCCTTATCCACGGCACATGCTGTTGTAAAAATCTCCGGCTTATTCATTCGCTTTTCCTTTCACCATATGAACAATAGTCATCCGGCTGAACGCTTTCGCCACATCGTGCAAGCTCACAAGTAAACATCGGTTGATTGCCGTTCCAATCATCCGCACAATGAACGCAATCCTTACACCGCACTAACGGTTTCATATCTCTTATGTTCGGAAATCCGTCTACTATGGTCACGATCCAATCAGCCATTTTCTTTCCTTGCTCCGTCCGCGCAGAACCAGTCGGCGTCTGTCCACATTTCATGAGGCTCGTTTCCACCAACCGAATGTTGCTCACAAACTGCTTCGTTCCACCAGCCGACATCGTTGCTGTTCTGACGGACAGTTTCACGATCCCAGTAACAGCAATCCTTGCAACGCACCAGCTCTTTCACTTCCCATGAGTTAGCGATCATGCAGTTGTTCGCACCATCCCTTGCGTACCTTATAACAGCTTCTAATTCAGATTTTGATATATCAATTATTACGCTCATCACTCGCCCTCCTCTGCCGGGATGATCGTTGGAGCCATTTCAACGTCCAAATAATGCAAAAGCAAATCCCTGTCATATCGTGATATTTTATGGTGCTTATAGTGTGTCTCAACTACCACTTCAAGCTCATCTCTGCTAATCAAATCCCCATGCGATGGAACGGGGACGAGAGGACATGGCATGATTGAATGTGCATCTTCGTCACCCTTTGCATAGCAATAAGCACCATTAAATCGGCAAAAAGCACAACTTTTCGGCATCTCCATGCCCTTAATTAGAATGCTCATTCCTCTTCCCCTTTCCACGGTTCTGGTAACGGCATCCATGCGACACGTATTCATCCATCATTCCGGGTCCATTCCAAAAGTGTGGTTCCTTCCATCCTAACGGTGTGCCGAACTTATACGCACGGACATCGCCGAATGTTGTACTGCATAAAACTTCCTCAAAATCCAATGTGTTTGGATTTATCTTTTCTTTTGGTAATCTCTCACTGATAGGAGTCCACCGCTGTTCCGGCTGTGCGGATGGCAAGTCGGCTAAATCGCACAGCACATCCGAAACCCCATACTCCTCGCCCCATTTTCGTGACTCGTTCTCTATTAGTTCAATCGCATCCTGCCGTCTGATTAAGTCACTCACCGTTCACCCTCCTCTGCCTCTCGTTGGTCATCAAGCGCGTTCAGCAGACGCCTCACGCACTCATCATGGGCTTCAATCGTAGTCCAGCCGCTTTCATGCCACGAATACCAACGTTCTTTGATTCGGTATGTTCTGCCTGCTTCTTGCATGGGCTTGCCGCACAAGTCGCACACTCTGATGTAGCCCATCACTCACCCTCCTCTGCTTCGATGATGGTGGGAGCTGACTCAACCATACACCGCGCCCGTCTGATTGCCCTTGGCTGTCCGTCTATTGTCGCCCGCTTTTCAAGCTGATAACATATAGCATCCGCATCAATCAGCCTCCCATGTGATGGGACGGGGACGAGAGGGCACTCATCGGCAACTGAAAAATCCGTTATGTCCTTAAACAGCGCTCTGCACTCAAAGCCAGACAAAAGGCGGCATTCGCAACAGTTCTTCGGCATCGCCATGCCCTTAATCAGCACGCTCATGCTTCATTCACCAACCTTGCTTGATTCCGTAATGGTGTTTAATAATTCTCAATCTTATTTCGTCAATCATGCATTTTGCTTTACATAACATCCGCATTCTTCTGTCGCAGTCGTCACAACAGGCTTGAGCTTCGCAAAAGCCATATATCAACGATCTATATTGCGTATGATTGTTTGTCCAACGAAGATGCTCTATGTCTTCCATCAAAGGCCAGTTTTGTTTTTTCATTCCTCTTCCCCTTTCAACATCTCCGCACCACATGAAGAACAGAAGTTCGACCTGTAACCGTACTCATGCATTTCTCTACACTCAGAGCAGTATGTGTAACCATCCCACGTCTTCCCATCCATCGTCTGCTTATATATAGGCTCATCAATCCACTTCCCACGCTTCCGCTCTGCCTTTCCGCATTCATACGCCAGCACCTGAGCCATGTCGGGCGTGATGGTCGGTTGATTGTGTAAATCTTCTATAATTTCATCGCCAGTATCATTACCGCCATATCGGTTAATTAAATACGATTCAAATTCATCCGCATCGATAAGCCTCATGACCCGCTCCTTTCTAACAGCTTCGGCAAGCCCTTACGGACTATCTCCTTGACCGCTTTGTCTACTACCATCTCAATGATCACGTCCTTCTTGCTGTAAACAAGATCCTTGACTGCAGCTGTAATAGCATGCCCTGTCTCGCTGTATCTGTTCTGCAGCTCATGGTTCAGCGCACTGTTCAATATTCCACTGATCTGTTCGTTCAAAATCTTATCGTCAATATCAATAACATAACGGCTCATTTAATCGCCTCCAAAAAATCCTCAAACTCAATTAATGCCATCCACTTATCACCGGAGCGCCGGAACACGACCAGCGGAATATCGGAACCGCAGTCCCTTCGAGCCTGAGCGAACCACTCATAGATCGCCGCTCGTTCCTGGCGCTTCACCTCGACGTGATAACCGTCCAGCCCTACGACATCAGACGAATCGCCGGTCATCCCCGCGTACTGCGAAGTCCTACGCCCGGGATACCCGTGATCCCGGAGCAGCTGCGCGACCTCGCGCTCCCCGCGCTTGCCTTTTTCTCTCTGCATCCGGCTCATCTTTTTCCTCCTCCCTGTCATGAAACCGCGCCCGGATGTGATACACCGGCACCGGCTCCTTCGGTCTGATCACCGGCGTTACTTCCGGCTGAGGCAATTTGCCCTGCCGCGCCAGGTTCAGCTTTTGCTTCAAGCTCATCTTTTTTGCCGTCAATGCCAAATGTCATTCCCTTCTGCAGCGCCGCCACGATCCGCTTGACGTCCGGCGGCAGCGCCTGCTGTGCCTGGTAGACCTTCTCTTTTGCCCGGTACGCCTTCAGGAAGTTGGACTGAACGACCGTGCCGACATCCTCCATCTCCATCATGGCCCATTCCTTCAGCTGATTCGGACTGCCTACGATCTGCCGCGCCAGCTCCGGAAGCTTGTTGAAATTCTCCCTGGCGTTGTAGTAACTGATCGCTTTCCGCACCTGGTTCCAGGCAGCCATGGCCGTGTCCGTCTCAGGCTGTGCGAAGCGGCGTATCTCCTCTTTGATCCTTCCGATGTCCGGAGGATAACCGTCCTTGGTTCCGGCATTGATAACGGCCTTTACGGCAGCGGAAACGAGCTGATAATCATCATCGCAGAACATCTCCGTCCATACGTTGACAGCCATCTGCGCGTCTGCTTCGGATATTCTCGAGTAGAATCCCGGATATGCCGCACGCAGAACCGATAGGATCTTAATCGTTTCCTGCCTGGTCATACGTTTCCTCCTTCCTGCATCAGGATCTTCAAAAACGGATTCGAAGTGGTCTGATTCTGCTCCGGTCTGCCTTCGTCCAGCTCATACACATCTGTCCAGCCTTTGTAGATCGATTTCTCCAGGATCCTGATCTTCAGCTCGTCGTTTCCCGGAGCCAGTTTTTCAAGTTTCGTTTTCAGCATTGAAACGGCTCGGTCCGTCATAGGCTTCTTGATCTTTTTTCTGAAGGCAATGAAATCAGTGATCGCTGCTTCCAGATCAGCGCCGGCCCTATGGCTCTCTGTAAGAGAGCTATTACCGTCTATGTCTTTGTCTATGTCTATGTCTTTGTCTATATCATTTGGTAACGTTTGGTTACGTTTGATAACGTTTGATAACGTTTGGTAACGTTTGGTACGTTTCGCCTCCCTGGCGGCAACTGCCTTCTGACTTGCTTCTGATCTTACGGTTTTCAGATTTTCGTATCTCTTTATATCTCTGTCTATATCAAGTTTCATACCGTCCCACATGAGTGACTCCCGTCCACCCAGACTCGGTTCTGCAGAGGTCGCTCTGTAGGCTAACCCCGCCCGAACAAGCCTGCCGTATTCGGCGTCGCTCAGTTTCTGGTACCGTTCAAGATCGTCGACAAAGATTTTGATGAATACTCCATCTAATCTTTCCATTTCACTCTTCCTCTTCTCCGTACCCTTCTTCTCCTGGAATCAACGGATAATAGTTCTTGCCAAACTCCTGGATCCATCTATCCATGTCCCAGTGCTCCCGCTCCATGATCCTGCGCTGGAAGATGCGTTTCAGGAACCGATTGTTATACACATTCTTGTGCATGGATTGCGGGCCTTCCCGGTGGCATTTGTTCCCGCACAGCCACACCACCGCGCCGTATTTGTCGGATTTCTTCCGGTACGCGCCTCCGAACACATGGTGTCTTTCTAACGGATCGCCGTTTCCGTTTCTTCCGCAGAAGAAGCATGTTCTTTCTTCCATAATTCCAACCCCGTCATGATCTGTCTCTCAGTCGGCACAAACCCGCCGAGATCTTTGCAGTCCTCTATCACTCCGTCCAGCAGTCGGGACATCTGCTCTGTGTTGTACTGGCTGCTCCCGACTATGCACCGGAAATTTGCCATCCTCGTCCCATTGATCACATGAACGCCCAGCGGAATCACTTCCCGGAAGAACGCACGCAGCGCCTGCTCCGCTTCCGGCACGACCGCCAGGATCACCTGCACGCCGTAATCATTCAGCGCCTTCATATAGATCTCTTCCGGCGGGATCCTCAGGACCTCCGCCAGGGAATCGATACACTTCCACAGCAGCGCGTTCGCGTTCAGGGACCGCTTGTCCCGGTGGCGCTTGATCGTGACATCCAGGTTGTGCAGCTGCATCTTCTGAAGCTGTTCCATCCCCGCGTCAGTCGCCTGCCAGGCAGGCACCCTGATGGTCACCAGGGCGCTGCCGTCAGGCTTCTTACATAGGGAGGTTATGATGGCAGATATTTCCATGATCAGAACGGAATGTCGTCGGACGTGATGTCCTCAAAGTCGTCCGGAGTTACTTCCGGCATGGCGTTGCGCACCAGCGCCTTGAATGTCTCAGACTCTTTGATCCTCTGCTGGATCCATTCCGGCAGGATCTCCATCGCCTGATAAGCGCCTTCCTCGTCAAGATCGAAGATCAGCTTGCCGTGTACCTGATCCGGGATCGTGGTGCCTCTTGGAAGCCCTACGACCGCACCGATGTTCGTGTAGGTCTTGCCGTTGCGCTCCGTTGGTACGACGGACAGCTGGCAGGGCACGCCGAGGATCTTCCTCAGATCAAATCCGCGCAGCTCCTCGTCTGTGAATTTCCTGCCGCGCCATGCTTCCAAATCTTTGCGAAGGTTCGCATTCTCGGAAAGGCTGCAGGTGTACTGCTTGGACAGCACCCGGGTGTCGGTCCCGTTCTCCGTTTCGACCGTCTCGGTCGGAAGCTCCCACATGATCAGGATCTTATGCTGATCCTTGTCATATGCGTCACTGTGCTGCATACCTAGGTCGATCAGACCGTAGGCCCGCGCCAGGTAGGTGCCCGCATCGAGCGGCGGGAATTTTGTTGTGCTCTCTGCACTCGCAAACAAACTCATTTCTTTATCCTCCATTACTTGATTTGCAGGTTTCTGTTCTCGACGATCTCCGCGAAAGCGATCTCGCGTCCGTCGTTGATGGCTGTCTTGATGGCCGTCTTATCCGGCTCAGGGTCTTTATATTTGAGAAGATCCGGTGCGTTCTCCTGTGCCCATTTGAGGAAAGCTGCAGGATCCGTGATCTGTGTTGCCTTCGACATCCGGAAAGACAGCTTGTGGTGCTCATTCTCAAATGCCTTCTTTTCATATCCGACTTTCGGCAGGTAATTTGCCAGGTATCCCTTCAGCCAGTTGATGTTGTTCTGTTTGGATTTGGCACGCTCCGCCAAAGCAGCGGACTCTTTCTTCAATGCTTCGATATCACCAGTCAGATCCTTGATCATACTGACAATGTTGTCTATCTTCTGATCCGCGTCGTCCTGGATGCACTCCAGCGTGTTCTGGATCACGTCCTCCGGCATTTCGTATTCTTCCATCACTGCCAGCATCCGCTGGTACTCGTCCGCTATCTCGTAAAGTTTCATGTTCGCTCCTTTCAATCAATTCAAGGTCTAAATATCTTGCCTGGTACCGCCGTGCCGGGATGTACTCAGCCGGCGGATTAAAGTCATACAGCGGGTTCATGGTCTGCCTCTGCGATCCGGAACACGTTCACCGGGCGCTGTGTAAGCGTATCGAACGTTGTCCCGCACTTCTCCACGATCCCCTTATCGATCAGCTCCGTGATCCTCGGACGGACCATGTTCATGTCATGGTATCCGAGCGCCACACAGATCTCTCTGGCTGTCATCTCGCCTTTCATCACGTTCAGGATCATTTGATACCGTCTCTCCTTGACCGGCTCCATCTGCTCATTGCTAAAAGCACTGATCGGATCGATGTTGCGCTTACGCGGCTTCTGTGGTATGCTTTCTTTGTTAAGATCTTTGTGAACCGTATCGCCGATCCCATCCGGCTGCGGTTCTCTTTTTTTATCTCTCATCGTCTTTCCTCCTCTCATCCGACCGGATCCCATCCGAGCGTGTTCTTATCGATATCCAGCAGTACAAGCTTTCTGTTGTTCTCACCCTGGAACCGGATGTAATACGCGAATCTCGGTATAACGGTTCCGGGATTGTATCCGTCTTTCGCGGACAGCCACTCGTTCATGGCCTGTCTTACGATTCGCAGATTCTCCTCGCTCCTGTGAGCATGACTGTCATAGAAAGCAAATTCATGCTGGTTGACGCACTCCTTGATCGAAGACCCAAACGGCTCACCGTACGCTGCCCGGTTCATTACCGTCCATACCAGGCCTTTCTTATAGCCTTCATACCGGAGCGGACTTGACCAGAGCAGCCGCGCGAGGATCTCCACTTCATCCGGATCCAGCTCATGTTCCTTGACCATGACCGGGCGCGGATCCGGAAGCGGTTCACTCACCGTCACTGCCACCGGTATCAAGTCGATCGGATCCGATGAATCTGCCAATGCCCTCCCGAATGTACCGATCAAGGCAATTGCGCCAAGTAACATAACCGTCTTCCTCGATATCATTTCCCTTAAACCTCCTTCTCCATGCTTCGATTGCCTCAGCTTCTGTGTCTTTGTTCCCGGTCACCGCGTCACACTGGATGCATCTGACCGTCCATTTCCCTACTATTCCGAGCACTTCCTGCTCTACCCCGCCGCAGAACGGGCATTGTGCGATGAAGTCCTCATAGAGCTTCACGTCGTCGTTGCTGATGATCAGCTTCATTTCGTTCCTCCTTTACTCGGTTTGCACTTAAAGAACCGAACACGCTTTGCGGATTTACTGGCAAGTGAAGGGATTCCTCCTTGATAAATTATTTTTGGTCGATCCTGCATGTTCGGTTGTCGAAGTGCAAACCGTCTTGGTTACTTACCGACCACTTCCGTGACCGTCAACTCAACTCGCCTGTCCCGCAGATCACGCTGCAGCCGCTCCGCCTCTTCCCGGCACTCAGGATCAAGCTTGACCGTGATGTACAGACTTCCTGTCCCGTCCTCGTCCAGCCAGATGTACGTGCCTGTCATTCCGTGATCTCCACCGCCATGCCCGCCTTGATCAGGATGTCGCACAGCGCGTTCCATGCCTTAACCAAAAAATCTCTCATTTCCGCCTCCTTGGAAAATATCTAGCCATTTCCCCTGCATCGATGTGCAGGACATCCATGATGTTCCAGATGTCGCTCAGCGTTGGTTCCGCTCTGCCCTGAAGCAGATCAGTTACCCACTTCTGGCTCCGCTTGATCAGGATCGCCATCTCGCGCTGTGTGACGCCTGCCTCTGCCAGTCGCCCCCGGAGCCGCTTCATCGTTGCCTCCGTCACGCGTCCAGTTCGGACGCCGCTTCAACTGCTCTAGCGAGGTCCGGATACACATCCTGCGCGCACCCGTCTTCGATCTGATCGATCACGTCCAGTGCCGTCTTGCCCGTTGCCAGCCAGAACCCGTACGAGTCTTCGCCGATGCC
>JAFRNK010000089.1 GCA_017430225.1 Clostridia bacterium
ACGTCGAAGACGTCTGATCCGTCCGCGTATGTGTACGAACCCTGTCCGGACGAAAAAAGGCAAAAAAAGCGTAAAAAACTTCCTGTGGCGCAAAAAATTTCGTTTACCTCTTGCATATTTATGACAAAACAGTTACAATAAGATGAAAATCTATAAAGTGCGCTGCGGGCTTGCCTGCGGCTGACCCTGATTTGGGAGATGAAGGAATGAAGACGGTTGTCTCTGCAATGGATTTTGGCACCAGTAAACTGGTCGCCCTCGTAGCGGAAGCGAACGGCCGCGAACGCTGTGATATCATCGGCGCCGGCACCGCGCTGTACGACGGCTATCTGGACGGACAGTGGAATGCGCCATCCGAGCTCAACAACGCCATCAACAACGCGATCCACGAGGCCGAGGAGCAGGCGAAGGTTCGCATCCGGGATATCAACATCGGCGTTCCGGGCGATTTCTGCACGGTCCGCGCGGTGGAAGCGAAAGTGGACCTCCAGGGGGCGGACCCCCATGTGACGATCC
The DNA here is from genome assembly GCA_017430225.1 of Clostridia bacterium. GTDB lineage: Bacteria > Bacillota > Clostridia > Christensenellales > Aristaeellaceae > UBA4246. The sequence continues at coordinate 517 of JAFRNK010000089.1, forward strand.
GCGACATCGATGAACTGTTCGAGCGCGCGACCCAGGCACTGGGCGAAGTGCGCGGCCAGATCATCCACCGCAGCCCTGCCTGGTTCATGGTGGACGACGGCGAGAAAACGCTGGAGCCGATGAATGCCCGCGGATATGAACTCAGGGCGATGATCTCTTTCGTGATCGCCGACCAGTTCTTTATCGACGACGTGCGCGCCCGCTTCAAGAAGCTGGACATCAACGTGACCGGCTGCTTCTCCACGCCGACAGGGCAGGCGATGCTCTTTATTCCGGACGCGGAGCGTGACCGTACCGCCGTGCTCGTGGACGTCGGTTACCTGGTGACTGAAGTCATGACGGTCGAAGGCGACGCGCTGACCTACCTGAAGACGATCCCCATGGGTGGCGGCAATATCGCGGCTGACCTGGCCTACGGCCTGGATATCAATATCGACGCGGCGGAGACCATCAAGCGTGCTTACGTGTACGGCCTTTCCGCCGGGCAGACGAGCTTTGATGCTCCCGACAAGACGGGCGCGACCAAGACCTTCGAGCGCGAAGAGGTCGAGAAGATCCTCGAAGCGCGTTCCGAGGAGCTCTGCGAGGCCATCGCCGAAGCCATCCGTGAAAGCGGCGTCAAGCTGAGCAACTGGTCTACGATCTATCTGACCGGCGGCGGCCTGGCCATCAACCGCGGCGGCAAGGATTACCTGTCCGCCAAGCTGGACCGTCCGGTACGCGAACTGCCGCGCAAAGCGGTCAAACTGTCCAGTCCCGCCTATTCCAGCGCTCTGGGACTCCTGGACCTGGTAGTAGATACTGTCGCTGGCAACCGTTCCGCATCCGGCGGGCTCTCCGGTTTCTTCCGGAATTTGTTTGGCGGCTAATTATTAAGTGGAGGTAACACCATGCCATTTGAAGTCAAGATTGACCAGTCGTCTTTCGCGTCCATCAAAGTTGTCGGCTGCGGCGGCGGCGGCACCAACGCGGTGAACCGCATGGTCGAGGCGAATCTGCGCGGGGTGGATTTTGTCGCTGTGAACACTGACCGTCAGGCGCTTGGACTGTCCAAGGCGCAGACGAAGATCCAGATCGGCGAGAAGCTGACCAAAGGCCTCGGTGCCGGCGCGATCCCTGATGTGGGCCGCCGTGCTGCGGAAGAGAGCCGTGAGGAGATCGCCCAGACGTTGAAAGGCGCGGACCTGGTATTCGTGACTGCCGGTATGGGCGGCGGCACCGGCACCGGCGCGGCGCCCATCGTGGCGGAAGTCGCCCGCGAACTCGGCTGCCTGACCATCGCGGTCGTGACCAAGCCCTTCACTTTTGAGGGCAAGCAGCGCATGAAGAACGCCGACATGGGCATCAACGAGCTCAAGCAGACCGTCGACACGCTGGTGGTCATCCCCAATGACCGCCTGCTGCAGGTGGTCAGCAAGGGCACGTCCATGCTCGAAGCTTTCCGCATCGCGGACGATGTGCTGCGCCAGGGCATCCAGGGCATTTCCGACCTGATCGCCGTTCCCGCGCTCATCAACCTTGACTTTGCCGACGTCAAGACCATCATGGAATCCGGCGGCATGGCGCACATGGGCATCGGCCTCGGCTCCGGCGAGACGAAGACAGTCGACGCGGCCAAGAACGCCATCGCGAGCCCGCTGCTTGAGACCAAGATCGACGGCGCGCGCTCCGTGCTGATCAACATCACTGGCGGCGAAGACATCAGCATCATGGAGATCAACGAAGCGGCGAACCTCATCATGGAACAGGCCGACGACGACGCGAACATCATCTTCGGCGCGGGCGTGGATCCCGAGCTCAAGGACGAGGTGCGCATTACCGTCATCGCGACTGGCTTCGAAAAGACGCCGTTCCCGTCCCGCGACGCGAAAAAGAAGGCCCGCCCGCAGGCGACGCCTTACGGCGCGGCGATTCCGTCCTATAACCCCTATGAGAACCGTACACGTGTGGAAACGCCTGCTGCGGAGACGGCCGCTTTTGACGCGCCCGCTCCCGCTGCGTACGACAGCGAGCCCGTGCAGTATTCCGCTGCCCGCCCCGCGGCCCAGATCCAGAGCGGCGCGGTCCCGTCCTATCAGCCGCAGTACAGCGCACCCGCAGCTCAGGCTTACAATGCGCCTTATCAACCTTACCAGCCGCAGTACAACGCGCCTGCCCCGCAGATGGAGCAGCCGAAAGTGCAGCCCGCGGCGAACGAAAAGGATGATCTTGGCGTGCCGAGCTACCTGCGCCGTGAACGGAAGAAGTAATGCGGAGAGTTGCCATGCGGCTGTCCGCTGACCACAAACGTTTATTTCGGTGAAACACAGCGCCGGAACACGCGACGTATGCCGTGTATTCCGGCGTTACCTTTTTCGGACGTAATGGAGGACTTTTATGTACAACAGGAACTGGCTGGTATGGGTGCTGATCGCGGCGATGGCGATATTGGCCGTAGGCATGGGGCTTTCGCTCATGCGCATTAACACGCTGAATCAGGAAACGACCGCTCTGCGCAGCCGGAACGTCAGGCTGTCGCAGGAGCTTTCGGGCCGCGACTCCAACGGCCTCGATCTCGAAAGCCAGCTGGAAACCGCCAACGCACTGAACGAAGAACTCGAAACGACGCTGACGGCCACGGAAGAAGCCCTCGAAGCGTCTCGGCAGAAGGAAGCCTCTCTGACAGCGGACATCGATTCGCTCCGCATGCAGCTGGATTCACTGACGCAGTCAAACGCCCAGGCGCTTGAAACCGCAACCCAGAGCGAAGATGTTCAGCAGGCTCTGAATTCGGAAATCGAACGCTTGCAGAAGCTGCTGAATGAAGAGCAGGCAAAGAGCGAAGCCCTGCAGCAGCAAACGGAAGCACTTCAGAACAGCTATGAAGCGATGAAGAATGATACGGACAATGCATATGCGCAGCTTTCCGAAGAAGCGGAAGGACTCCGCGCCGAAAGAGATGCGCAGGAGGCGGAACTGACCGGGCTCAGACAGAAGCTGTCTGAGCAAATCGACGCCAACGGAGGCCTGTCAGGAGAGACGGCAAACTTGCAGCTTCAGCTGAATACAGTGGAGCAGGAAAAGGATAACCTGGCCGGCCAGCTTGCTGACGCACGCGCGGATGCGGCCGATCTGCAGACACAGCTTTCGCAGACCCAGGCTGATGCCGAAAGCTGGAAAAACAATGCCGAAGCGCTTGGCCAGCAGTTGGCTGAGACCCAGGCGCAGATCAAAGCCGTCACTGAAGAAAACGTACGACTCTCCCAGCGGGCTGAGACCCTGACGCAGAATGCCGACGCAGCGTACCAGACTTTGCAGGCAGAAGCGGATCAGTTACGCGTAGAGGTCACAGAGCTGGAAAGCGAAGTCGAGACGATGACCAGCAAAATCGATCGGCTTGAGAACGAGAAAGCAGACGCAGAGCAGAAGAGTGAGGCCGATGCTGAGACAGTGGCTGATTTGTCAGATAAAAATATGCAGCTGACTGCCAGCGTAGAAGAACTGCGTGCGAGTGAAGCAGCACTGCGTGCGTCACTGGATGCGAGCGAAGCGGAACTGACGGCGTCAGCCGCGCAGGTCCAGGCATTGACCGAGGAACGCGACCGGCTCAGTGCCCGTGTCACAGCATTGGATGAGGTGCAGAAGGACCTGGAAGGCCAGCGTATGGATACAGAAACCGCCCTGGCGGCAGCCCAGACGCAGCTGGGGGAACTGACCGCTTCGAACGAACAGATGACTGCCGAGCTGAACGAGCTCCGCACGGATAAGGGTACCGTGGACGCTGAACTCGAACAGCTGGCAGCCGACCATGCGGCACTGAATAAATCCCTTGCGGCAGCGAATGCCGCACTGGAAGGCTTGACGGCTGAGAAGAACGAGCTTGACCGGAAACTGGCTGAAATGACGTCTCAGGCAGAGCAGAGCGAAAGCGAAAAGAACACGCTCACCGGTTCACTGGCTGAGGCGACGACTGCCTTGGAGGCTGTCACGGCGGAAAAGGACGCGCTTGAAAGTAAACTGGCGGAGATGGCTGAGCAGGCAGACGAGGCACAAACCAGACTGACAGCGCTTGAGGATCAGGCCTCCGCGACGCAGGACGCGAGCGAACTCTATCAGAAATACCTGGAGGCCGCAAACGAATTGGCAGTGTTGAACGAGCAGCTTGAAAGCGCACGGGCGGAAATCGAGACGCAGCGGCATTCCTATACCGATCAGCTGGCAGAAGCGGCGGCGGATGTCGACACCCTGAGGCAAGAAATCGCGCGCCGCGATGCCGAAAAGGAAGCAGAGCGGCAACAGCAGGCGGAAGCCCAGGCACAGGCAGACGCGGCGCTCCAGGCGGCTTCGGATGCCGAAGCTCAACTGAATGCCGAAATGGACGAACTGCGCGGCCAGTTGGCACAGCGCGAAGCGGACTGTGCAGCCCTTCAGCAGCAGCTCGAAACAGTAACAGCGGATCATGAGGCAGCGCTCGCTTCCCTGCGTCAGCAGCTCAATAACGCTTATGCGGCGCTGAAGACGCTCGGGACGCACCTGTCCGCGGCACTGATGAACGGGTTTACGACGACCCAGGAGCGCGACGAGCTGAAAGCCCGTCTGGACGGTATCAGGGACAACTCGAAGACTGCCGAGGAGCAGCGTGCCGCGCTACAGGCTGAGATCGACAAACTGACCGCGGAGCTTGAAGCTGCGCGTACGGCGCTGGAGAACGCCCTTCAGGACGGCACAGAGCAGCAGGTGGTCGAGCTCAGCATTCAGATCAACAGCCTGCACGCGGAGCTTGCCGAAGCGCAGCAGACGATTGAGGACCTGACTGCCCGGCTGAATGAGGAATAATGAAAAAAACTCTTGTCTTTACCTTAATGGTATGGTATAATCCTGCTGTTTCAGTGCACCAACAACCGTGAGGAAAGAGGGTTTTAACGAAAAGTGGGAACTGCTGGATGGAAAAAAGTGTGGGGAAGCCATGCTTATTTCCGGTACGGCAGTGATTGCCCACTTTTTCTATTGATGAGGTAATTATGGCTAAGAAGCAGCTGACGATGGACTCGCTGAGGGCTTTCTGTGAAGTGACGGCTGAACAGATGGGACTCGAATTCTGCGACGTCCTGATGGAGAAGGAGCCGCAGGGGCGGTATCTCCGCTTTTATGTGGACAAGGAAGGCGGAATGTCTCTGGACGACTGCGAGCGGTTCCACCACGCGGTGCAGCCGAAGGCGGAAGCCATCGACTACGACTTTATGGAAGTCTGTTCACCTGGCCTGGACCGCCCGATCAGGACGGACCGCGATATTCAGAAGGCCCTGGGGCAGAAGGTTTCCGTCCATCTTTACCGTCCGGAAAACGGCAGCAAGCTGTTCGAAGGGCTCCTTGAAAGCATGGACGCTGAAACGGTCGTCCTGAACGCGGCAGGCGGGCAGCTGAGCTTCCCGCGCAAAGCGGTCTCGCTGGTACGGATGGTGCCGGACCTGAGCGCGCTGGACGACGAAACGGAAGGCATCGTAATCGAATCGGACGAATTGCCCGATGAATGACAGATAGAGAAAGGGAGAGAAAAATGGCAGGCAGGAAGGTGGCACAGCCCACGTCAAATAAGGCGGAAATCCTTGACGCCGTGGTCATGCTGGCAAGAGAAAAGGACATCAGTGAAGAACTGATTATCGGCGCGATCGAAGAAGCGTGCAAGGCCGCTTATCGCAAGAGCATCAAGAAGGGAGCGGCGCCGCTCAACCTGGCGGTCAGCCTGACCCGCCAGTTCGGCATCCAGGTATTCGCGCGCAAGCTCGTCGTCGAGGAAATCGAAGATGAGAGCAACCAGATCACGCTCGAAGACGCGCAGAAGATCAGCCCGAACTGCGAGATGGGGGACATCGTCGAAGTAGACGTCACGCCCAAGGATTTCGGCCGCGTAGCGGCGCAGACCGCCAAGCAGGTGATCATGCAGCGCCTGCGCGAAGCTGAGCACGGCAAGATCTACGATGAAATGAGTGAAAAAGAAAATGAGATCATGACGGGTATCGTCCTCAAGGCGGACGCGAAGTCCGTCCTGTTCGAGGTCGGCCGCACGCAGGGCATCATGGATGCTGCGGACTATATGCCGAACGAGGAATACCACGAGGGCGACCACCTGAAGGTGTATGTACTCCAGGTCGCAAAGCCCGGCCGCACCGGTCTGATGACCCAGATCCGCGTTTCCCGCGCGCACACGAACCTGGTCAAGCGCCTGTTCGAAATGGAAGTGCCCGAGATTGCGTCCGGCGTGGTCCAGATCAAGTCCATCGCCCGCGAAGCCGGCAGCCGTACCAAGATGGCGGTGCATTCCACGGATCCGAGTATCGACCCGGTCGGTGCCTGCGTCGGCCCGCGCGGCAGCCGTGTGGATAAGGTCGTGCAGGAACTCAAAAATGAGAAGATCGATATCATCAAGTGGTCTCCCGAACCCGCTGAATTCGTGGCGAACGCGCTGAATCCCGCGCACGTCATTTCTGTATTCATCTCCGAAGAGGAAAAGATCTGCCGTGTCGTGGTGCCGGATTCCCAGCTGTCGCTGGCCATCGGTAAGGAAGGGCAGAATGCCCGCCTGGCGGCAAAGCTGACGACCTGGAAGATCGACATCAAGTCCCAGACCCAGGTGGCCGAGCTGATGCAGCTCCAGCAGGCGAACGCGCCGGCGTCCGAAGTGCAGGGCATGGTGATTTCCGACGAGTACGAGGATTACAGCCACCTTCCGGAGGATGACGATATCCTCTGATGCATAAGGAGCAGTAAGGTTTGATGAAACCCAGGAAGATTCCCATGCGGATGTGCGTGGGCTGCCGGGAGATGAAGCCCAAGAAGGAGCTTCTGCGCGTCGTGAGGACTCCCGAAGGGGAAGTGCTCATCGATCCGACCGGCAAGAAATCCGGACGCGGCGCGTATATCTGCGCTTCATCCGCCTGTCTTGCGAAAGCGCGCAAGCAAAAACAGCTCGAAAGGGCGTTTGAGTGCGCGGTAGACTCCGCTGCGTACGAAGCACTGGAAGCTTCGGTGCGCGAAGCGGAAGGAGCGGCGGCGGTTTGAATCAGGATAAACTCAGAGGCCTGATCGGGCTGAGCAGACGCGCAGGACAGCTGAGCCTCGGTACGGATACCGTGCTTAAGCAGATCAGGAGCGGGTACTGCGGCGCGGTGCTGATCGACAGCGCGGCAGCGCCGAATACCAGAAAGCGCCTGGAAGAGGCGGCGGAACACGCAGATGTGCCGGTGTTCGCTGCCGCGGAAGGACTGATCGACCAAGCGGCCGGTGAGTCCGGCCGGATGACGGCCTGCGTCCGTCGGGGCAGCTTGGCGGCCCAGATCATATTATTGTTTGAAACAGCCGGTCAGGCTGATAAAGCAACCGATTTTTAACGCTATTGCGGGGGTGCGAAACGATTCATGGCGACTAAAGTGAATTTGGCCGATATCACGAAAGAACTGAACGCGAATGCGGGCAAGATCCTGGAGGAAAGCTCCAAGGTCCGCAAAAACCTGGATATGGTGCTGCAATCGCTTCAGAAAAAGCGCAGCGCGTTTATCAAGCAGGAAGCGGACGCGCTCGAAAAGAAGAAGCTCGAGGAGCAGAGGGCAATGGTCAGCCAGCATGCCAAGGCTTGGGTCATGATGGACGACGACGTTGTTCTGCCCGAACAGGAAGAAGCGCCGGCCGAGCCAGTGGTCGTGCACGCTTCTGCGGCCGCTCCTACCCCTGCGGAGCCCGCGCAGCCTGTACAGCCCGAGAAGTCCGAGAAGCCCGAACAGCCTGAACAACCGGCGCAGCCGGAAGAAACGGCGGCCAAACCGGAAGCCGAGCAGCCGAAGGAACAGCCTGTGGAGGAGAAAAAGCCTGAGCAGGAGAAGCCGGAGGAGAAGAAGCCGGAAGCCAAACCGGCACCGGCGCCTGTCAAGTCGCAGCCGCAGCAGACGGCCCGCCCGGCACAGCCCCAGCAGAAGACCGTGCCGCAGGGCCAGAGGCCGGTACAGCGTCCAGGACAGCCCGTGCAGCCCCGCCCGCAGGGTCAGGGAGCGCCTGTGAAGGGCCAGCCCACCGGTGTATTCGCCCGTCCTCAGGGCAGCCCGACCCGCGGACAGCCGACCGGCGTGTTCGCCCGTCCCCAGGGCAGCCCGACCCGCGGACAGCCGACCGGCGTGTTTGCCCGTCCTCAGGGTCAGGCCGGTCAGCCGCGCGGCCAGCAGGGCGGCACTTTCGGCCGTCCTCAGGGTCAGGCCGGCGCGTTTGGCGCACGTCCCCAGAGTGGACGCCCGCAGCAGGGCGGCCAGGGTGCCCGTCCCCAGGGCGGCACTCCGGGCGGCCAACGCAGCGGCAGCCGTCCCGCTCCCGGGCGCGGACGGGGTCCGGCGCAGGCTGATCTCGCTCCGGTCATGGAGAAAGAGCGCGTCAGCAATTACGATCCGAACAAGAAAAACTATATCCGCCAGCACGATCCCGAGCATGTGTCCAAGAACCGCAAGCAGCTGGAGCGTGACCACTTCAACGGATTTGATGACGATACGGTGCGCGGCGGCAAGAAAGCCCGCTCCAAGAAGGTACAGCCGCAGCAGGTCATCCAGCCCATCGTGATCGACAAAGCCTATATGACCGCGGATACAATCACCGTCAAGGAGCTCACTTCCCGCATCGGCAAGCCTGCCGGCGAGATCCTCAAGAAGCTGTTCATGCTGGGCATCGTGTCCAACATCAACGGCGAGCTCGACTTCGATACCGCTTCCCTTGTCTGCGCCGAGTTCGGCGTGACCCTGGAAATGAAGCAGGAAAAGACCGCCGAGGACGTCCTGAGCGACACCAAGGTGGACGACAAGGAAGAAGATCTCCAGCCGCGTCCGCCCGTGGTCACCATCATGGGCCACGTCGACCACGGCAAGACGACCCTTTTGGACTACATCCGCAAGTCGAAGGTCGCGGCCGGCGAAGCTGGCGGCATCACGCAGCACATCGGCGCTTATACCGTCGAGCTCGACGGCAAGCCCATCACCTTCCTCGACACTCCCGGCCACGAAGCCTTCACCGCCATGCGTCTGCGCGGCGCACAGGCCACGGATATCGCGATCCTGGTGGTTGCCGCGGACGACGGCGTCATGCCGCAGACCGTGGAAGCCATCAATCACGCGAAAGCCGCGAACGTGCCTGTGATCGTCGCGATCAACAAGATGGACAAGCCGGAAGCGAACCCCGACCGCGTCATGCAGGACCTGACCAAGTACGGCCTGCTGGCGGAAGCCTGGGGCGGCGAAACGATCATGACGCCCGTCAGCGCCGTGACCGGCCAGGGCGTGGACGAACTTTTGGAAATGGTCCTGCTCCAGGCGGACATGATGCAGCTGCGCGCCAATCCCAACCGTATGGCCAGCGGCGTCATCATCGAAGCGAAGCTGGACAAGGCCCGCGGCCCGCTGGCGACCGTGCTGCTCAAGAACGGTACCCTGCACGTGGGCGACAATCTGGTTGCCGGTATGGCTTCCGGCCGCGTCCGCGCCATGGTCAACGACCGCGGCGAGCGTGTCAAGTCCGCCGGTCCCTCCATGCCGGTCGAAATCGCCGGCTTTGAGGACGTCCCGGTCGCGGGCGAAGAGATGATCGCCGTCGACGACGACCGTCTGTCCCGCCAGGTGGCTGAGGAACGCAGAGAGAAGCTCAAGGCTGCCCGTTCCCAGAGCCAGAAGGTATCGCTGGATACGCTGTTTGCCGGGATTTCTGAAGGCAAGGTGCAGAACCTCAACGTCATCATCAAGGCTGACGTCCAGGGTTCCGTGGAAGCGGTCAAGCAGTCGCTCGAAAAGCTCTCCAACGACGAGGTCAAGGTACATGTGCTGCACAGCGCCGTCGGTGCAATCACGCAGGACGACGTCAATCTGGCCAGCGCGTTCAACGCCATCATCATCGGCTTCAACATCCGCCCGGACGCGTCCGCGCGCGCTGCGGCCGACAAGGAAGGCATCGATATCCGCCTGTACCGCATCATCTACCAGGCCATCGAGGACATCGAGAAGGCCATGAAGGGTATGCTCTCTCCGGAATTCCGCGAAGTCATCCTCGGCCACGCCCAGGTACGCAACGTATTCCGCATCACCGGCGCTGGCACGATCGCCGGCTGCTACGTCACCGACGGTAAGCTCACCCGCAACGCGAACGTGCGCCTGCTGCGCGACAACGTGGTGGTGTTTGAGGGCAAGCTGTCCTCCCTGCGCCGCTTCAAGGACGACGTACACGACGTCAATTCCGGCTACGAGTGCGGCGCCAGCCTCGAAAATTACGCCGATATCAAGGAAAACGACGTCATCGAGTGCTTCACGCAGGAAAAGATCGAACAATAATAACCGAGGAAAAGTATGCCAAGCTATCGCATAGACAGAATATCGGAAGAAGTCCGGCATAAGCTGGACTCGCTGATCCGCCAGCTGAACGACCCCCGAATCGATGGGACTTGGTCCGTGACCCGGGTCGAGGTGACCCGCGATCTCCGGTACGCGAAGACTTATGTCAGCATCCTGGAGGATGACAAGGCCGACGGATTCATGAAAGCGCTGAAAAACGCCGCCGGCTATCTCCGCCGGGAACTGGGCCGCGAAGTCGACCTGCGCTATACGCCCGAACTCCTCTTCGAGCGGGATCGCAATATCGCCTACGGCATCCACATTTCACAGGTCCTGAACGACCTGAAAATCACCGAGGACAAGCCGGATGAAACCATTCCTGAATAATCGGATACTTGAAGCGCTGAAGGCTGCCGACAGCATCTTCCTCTGCACGCATATCGCGCCGGACGGGGACGCCATCGGCAGCCTCCTCGCAACCAAGCTGTTATTGGAAGGCATGGGGAAGAAGGTCACAGCCTGCTGTGCCGATCCCGTGCCGAAGCGCTTTCTCTCGCTTCCGGGCGCCGCGGAGATCGTGAAGCCGGAACAGGTGTTTGCGGATTTCGATCTGGCGATGAGCCTGGACGCCGCTGATATGAGCCGTATCGGAGCCTGTACGCAGATATACGATAAGGCGCCTGTCCGTCTTCAGCTCGATCATCACGGCACGAATCCTGCCTATGCGGACGAAAACGAGATCGATTCCGGCGCAGCCGCGACAGGCAGTATTATTTTCCGCATGCTGAAGGCGCTGGGCCAGCCTCTGACGAAAGATATGGCTGCCTGCCTCTATACCGCGATCAGCACCGATACGGGCAATTTCAGCTATACCAACGCGGATCCTGAAGCCTTTGAGATCATGGCCGAGCTGGTTGCCACCGGATTCGATTTCGGATCCTGTGCCAGGCAGTTTCACCTGATGCGCGAAGCCCCATGGCTTGGTATGCTGTCCAGGGCGCTTTCCCGGCTGACGTTCTTGTATGACGGTAAGGTCACCATGATGACGGTTGTCCCGCAGGATTATGCGGAAATGAACGCCCTGCCCGAGCACAGCGACAATCTCATCAACTACGGCATGTATATCCCCGGCGTCGTACTGTGCTGTTTTGTGAACAGCCAGAACGATGAGGTTACCAAAGTCAGCTTCCGGGCTTTGCCGCCTTATTCTGCGCGGCGGGTCGCAGTCCGTCTAGGGGGCGGCGGCCATGAGGCCGCGGCCGGCGTGACACTGAAGCTGCCCCTGGACAAGGCAGTCGAACAGGTGATGAAGTCCATTGACGAGGAGATGAACAGTCACTCTTGAACGGTTATCTGAACCTGCTCAAGCCGCCCGGTATGTCGTCCGCGGCGGCTGTTGCATTTGTCAAGCGCCTGACGCATGAAAAGTGCGGGCATTCCGGTACGCTGGATCCGGAGGTCGCGGGCGTGCTGCCGGTCATGGTAGGCCGCGCGACGCGCCTGCAGCAGTATTTTTCCGATAAAACGAAAGCTTACATCGGCGAGATCTGCTTTACTGGCGCGACGGACACGCAGGACGCGCAGGGCGAAATCATCGAACCGGGCCGAGGCGTCCCAACCCGTGAGGCGCTGGAAAGGGTCATCCGTGAGCGCTTCCTGGGGGAGATCCTGCAGACGCCGCCCATGTATTCGGCGGTCAAGATGGGCGGGAAACCGCTGTACGCGATCGCCCGAGCAGGGAAAACTGCGGAGGTTGCTGCCCGGCCGGCTTATATCGAGGCCTGTGAAGTGCTGTCACAGTCGGACGGGACCACCTATCGCCTGCGGGTCGGATGCGGCAGCGGCACGTACATCCGGACGCTGTTCCATGACATCGGCCAGGCGCTCGGCTGCCCTGCGCATATGCGCATGCTGATCCGCACACGCTCCGGCTGCTTTACGCTCCGGGAGAGCGTTACCTGCGAGGAGTTCGCGGCTGCCGCAGAAGCGGGCGAAGCTGAGCGTTATCTTTTGCCCATGGACTGGCCGCTGGCCGGCTATGAACATATCGCCCTGGATCATCGTCAGAAAACCCTCGCACGGAACGGCGTGCCGATCCCTGCCGGTTCGCTGCCGGTCCGCAAAGGACAGTCCGTGGCCGTATATACCGAAGGGGAATTCTTCGGCATGGGGCAGGGAGCGCCGGACGGATTCAGAATGACGTTTATCGCAAATCCGTGAGGCCAATCGATAAGAAATAAAAACTGCGATTCCGGATCAACCGGAATCGCAATTTTCTTGGCGGAGAAGCCGGGATTTGAACCCGGGCGCCCTTTAACAGGCCTACTCCCTTAGCAGGGGAGCCCCTTCGGCCACTTGGGTACTTCTCCATATTTGGCGGAGAGAGAGGGATTCGAACCCCCGGTGCCTTGCAGCATCACCAGTTTTCAAGACTGGCGCCTTAAACCTCTCGGCCATCTCTCCACTACAAGAGGCACGCTCAGCACGAGGGTTATTGTACCATTGTTTGGGCGTCTTGTCAATCACGAAAATTAGGAATTATCGCAGAAGTAGGGCATGCGGTCAGCTGTCCATTTTCAGTACGGTCATGAACGCCTCGCCGGTCAGCTGGACGGTGCCGAACTGGCGCATGCGCTTCTTGCCTTCCTTCTGTTTTTCGAGCAGTTTCTTTTTGCGGGAGATGTCGCCGCCGTAGCATTTCGCGATGACGTCCTTGCGGTAGGCCTTTACCGTCTCGCG
>JAFRNK010000090.1 GCA_017430225.1 Clostridia bacterium
GCAACCCGAGAAACGTGGGCGTCATCGAGGACGCGAGCGGCATCGGTGAAGTCGGCAACACCATGTGCGGCGACATCATGAAGATCTATCTGAAGGTGAACGACGACGAGATCATCGAGGACGTCAAGTTCGAGACCTTCGGCTGCGGCTCGGCCATCGCGTCCAGCTCCATGGCGACGGAGATGATCAAGGGCAAGCCCGTCTCCGAGGCGCTGGAACTGACAAACAAAGCCGTCGCGGAGGCGCTGGACGGACTGCCCGCCCACAAGATGCACTGCAGCGTGCTGGCGGAAGAGGCCATCCAGGCTGCGCTCGAGGATTATCAGAACAAGAAGCTGGCGGCAAAGCTGGAAGGATAGGACCATGATCTCTACGAGAGGACGGTATGCGCTGCGAGTCATGATCGACCTGGCGGAACAGGACGAAGAGGCTTACACGCCGCTGAAGGAAGTGGCAGAGCGGCAGCGCATTTCGAAAAAGTATATCGAAGCCATCATGACCTCGCTGTCGAAAGCGGGGCTCGTCGACGCCGTTCATGGAAAGGGCGGCGGCTATAAACTGAACCGCAAGCCTTGCGAATACACGCTCGGCGAGATCCTTCGCGTGACGGAAAGAGACCTGGCGCCCGTGGCCTGCCTGGAGCACGGCGCGGCGCCCTGCGAGTACGCAGGCAACTGCAAAACGCTTCCCGTGTGGGACAAGCTCAACCTGATGATCAACGAGTATCTGGACGGTGTCACGCTGGAAAACCTGGCCGGATAAAACAGCGCGAAGAACACGATCGCGGACCCCAATTTGGGGTCCGTTTTATTTGCCCATTCTCCGCAAATGTAATATAATCTAATGAGGTATATTCTCAAATCGAGAGGAGAGCTTTATGAAGTGCAAAGTTTGCGGATACGAATTTGATTCAGGACGTGAATATTGCCCCATGTGCGGCAGCAAAGTGCCTGAAGATATCAGACGCAAAGAAGAAGAGGCGATGTCGTGGAACACGTACGACTTCCCCAAGCCCAAAAAGCCTGAAGATATAGAAATGCGCTGGCCGAGCATGGAGTCCCGCACGGATTCCGCCGTTTCGGTCATGAAGAAGGACGCGAGCGAAGGATTCTTCCGCGCGGCTTCCCCCGCGAAGGCGGAGCCGGAGCAGCCGAAGAAGCCGGAAGCGCCCATGCCCGATCCCTGGAAAGCGGTCAGCCGGGAATTCCCGCAGCCTGCCGCGCCTGCGCCGCAGCCTGCTCCGCAGCAGACGGCAAGCGCGTTCCCGCAGGGAGTCTGGCAGATGCCGCAGAGCGCGCCCCAGCCTGCCCCGCAAGTCACGCCCCAGCCGGCCGTACAGCCCCAGGCCGCGCCTCAGCAGCCTGCCGCGCCGCAGAGCGCCCCGCAGCAGACGGCAAGCCCGTTCCCGCAGGGAGCCTGGCAGATGCCGCAGATGCAGGAGACGCCTTCCTGGACGCCGTATAACGTCCAGGCGCCGCAGCAGACCATGCAGATGCCGCCGATCCCGCCGACCTACGTGCCTTCGTCCTTTACGCAGGCTTACGGCGCGCAGTACAGCCAGCAGCAGTATACGCAGCCGCAGACAGCCTGGACCATTCCGCCCCAGCCGGCGCCCGGTTCCCAGGTGTTCGTCACCCAGCCGGCGCAGCCTGTATACATCCAGCCCGCGCCTGTCACGCCGGTGACCCAGCCGGTCTACACGCCGGTCTATCCGTCCTATACGCAGCCGGTTCCCGCGCAGCAGCCCGCCGCGCCGGCTCCGCAGCCAGAACCCGCTCCCGCGGCAGAACCCGCGCCGCAGCCCGAGCCTGTTCCCGCAGCGCAGCCCGAACCCGCGCCTGCGCCCACACCCGCGCCGCAGCCGGAACCCGGCGAAAAGATCCTGGAGGAGCACATCGTCGCGACGATGGATAAACCTTCGGAAGAGATCCCGAAATACGAAGTCGAACCCGAGATCCCCGTTGTTCCCGAGATCCCGGTCATCCAGCCCGCTATAGAGCCCGAGGTCGAACCCGAGCGCGGCGAAGACGGCAGATATCCGGAACGCTTCTTTACGTTCCCTTGCAAGTCCCAGTGCCTCGCTCACCGACCTGCACCTGACCGGCTGGAAGATGTAGCCCCATTTAGTGTTGAAGACTATCTCACAGGGTTTTGCCCTTGCCATGTTTTTCACCCCCTATTCGTTTTCAAGGATACCGACAAGCTCAAGTACGCTCATCTGCTGTTCCCTGCACCCTCCGGGATCATAACCGTATTTTTCGTAGCAGTAGTTCTTACATTCCATATACCTGTCAAGAGGGAGCAGATGGAGAGCTGTCTGAAGGATTCCGCCTATGAAGTGCGTCCTGTGCTCTTCAAGGTATTTTTTGTCCGTTACGTTCCGGCTTTCCTGAAAATGCTGGTCGATGGTCATCTTGATCCTTTCGGTCATCCATCCGTTCATGCTTCCAACCTTTGCCATTGTACTGTCACCTCCCATATACTGTACTTCCCTCTTTCTGATTATCATTATACCACTATTATAGTGGTATGTCAAGAGATATTTTAAATTTTCACGATATATTTTACGGAAAAGCAGATAAAAAACGCATAAAAAACAGACGGTGCCTGCCCGTCTGTTCCTTTTTCCTGTTTTTCAGTTTTCATTCCCCGTCTTTCGGGATCATTGCCGTACCGGATCTTACATCGATGTTTATGTACTGTCCTGTATCGACGAAGTGCATCGGCAGGGACGTGAGCTTTTTTATGTGCCTGTGGTTGCGGTAACCCATGCTGTCGGCAAGCTCTGTGGGTTCAGCTCCGTTCGCTATCGAGATCACGGC
>JAFRNK010000091.1 GCA_017430225.1 Clostridia bacterium
CAGAATCAGGAACAGCTCGCCTATTTTTCAGCCAGCGGAAGAGTCATCTCAGCCAGTCCTTTCCGATCACCGGCCTTGCGCCGGCTTTATCTTGCGTTTATCATCCCTTCGCGCACATCAGAGAATCGTCTGTAAGTCATTTTCTCCCTCAGGCCATGTGCCTTCCGCGTCCTAAGAATTCGTCACAAGTGCTCCAAGCGCGGCTATGTCTGTGTTGGACTCCTGCCGGTCTCTGCTGATCAGGCCGGTTCTTCCACCTGCTGCCTGCGCATCAGATCAAAGAACAAGCCTTTTTGGGCCATCAGCTCCTCATAGTTGCCGTCCTCCGCGATTTTCCCGCCGTCAATCACGATGATCCGGTCGCATTCCCTGATCGTGGAAAGCCGGTGGGCAATGACAATGCGTGTACATTTCAACCTGTTCAGGGAGTCGGCAACAATTTTCTGCGTGATATTGTCCAGCGCGCTGGTCGCTTCATCAAGCATGAGAATACTCGGCTTCGGCGCGAGGGCCCTTGCGATCATGATCCGCTGGCGCTGGCCACCTGAAATGCCGCCGCCGCCCTCGCTGATGTTGGTACGCATGCCCATGGGCATGTTTTCAATGTCGTCCGCAATGCCCGCCATGCGTGCCGCCTCCCACGCATCATCCATATTCAGCCAGGGTGCTGAAATCGTGATGTTGGAATACAAATCCCCCGCGAACAGCTTGCCATTCTGAAGTACTGTCCCGACATGCCGACGGAAGGAGGCCAGATCGATGGAACTTAAATCATGTTTTCCATAATAGATCGCTCCGTCATCCGGCTTTTCGAAGCCGAGCATCAGGCGCATCAGCGTGGATTTGCCGCATCCGCTTTTGCCTACGATGGCCACATATTCTCCCGGATTGATTTTCAGGTTCAGATTGTCTATGATCCAAGGGCCGTCCTTATCATACCGGAAGGAAACATTGTCCATTTCGATGGAGCCGTCCAGTTTCTCAACATACGACTTTCCGCCGGAATTCTCCGGCACGCAATCAAGGACGGGGGCCCCCATCTTCAGCACCGGCTGGAGCCCGGCAATGATATCCGCGCTGGCCGACAGCTGCATCAGCGCCGCCATGACCAGTCCGAATGAAGCCGAAAATGCGGCAAAACCGGCCACGCTCACACCTGTATCCGTGGAAACTTTATAGGCAATCAATAAGCCGGTCATTTGTATCACGGTGAACAGTTCATTCTGCATGAACGCAGGAAATCGCCAGACATATGTGGCAGCGGCTCCTTTGCGATACAAATCCGACCACTTGGCAAAAGCTCTGTTTTCGCTGCCGCTGACCTTGATTTTCCGGATGCTGGAGAAAAGTGAATACTCCAGGCTGTGCATTTCCCGATCGGCCTCCAGCTGCATCTGGGAAATTTTGCGTTTTTGCTTCACACACTCGGCGATCAGCACAAACTCCAGGCCGAAGGTCACAAGTGCCGAAACGGAGAGTGCCGGCTCCATCAAAGCCACCTGCAGAATGTACAGCAGCGACATGGCTGCCGCAATACCGGTGCTGAAAATCGTTTCCGTGAGAAGATCCGGAAGCATCGACAGCGCGAATATACTCTGCGAGACACCGCCTGCGCTCTTGTCCGCGAAAAATTTCACCGGCAGGTTGAGCACGCGCCCGATCAGGCCGTTTTCCAGCTGCGTATCCATGCGGTTGCTGACCCGCGACAGGATGGCCGTCTTGACCGTTGACAGAAGGTAACGCCCCAGGGCGACGTTGGTCAGCAGCAAAGCGGCGGAAACCAGCAGTACGTACTTGCCCGAAGGAATAATCTGGGCAAAGATCATCATGGTAATCAGCGGCGTAAGGATCCCTGTGAGCGTCGTCATCAGCATCACAGCCGCAATCAGCAGCGCATCGCTTTTCGAGATATGCTGCACAAGGAAAATGATAAGCTCCCTGCCGGTCATCGTTTTCATGGGCAGCGGGCGGTAAAAACAGACCGCTTCTTCCTCAAACCGGTCTTTATTGTTCTTGTTCACCTTGACAGAAGCGTTGGTGACGGGATCGAAGTAGCGGTATCCGGAAACGGCGTCCGGAATCAGCGCGCACACCCGGCCCGTTTCTTTTTCAGCCGCGAGCAGCGGCCCGTCGCCATCCCTCCACCAGCGGCCATCCAGCGTGACGCGCCGCCGCATGATGCCAAGCGGACGCACCATGTAATCGATAATATCATTCACATTTTCAGCCGCCGGCAGTTTCTCCGGAGCATCCAGCTCAAAGTACTGACATATACGCGCTACCTCTGACTGGATATCTTCCTTTTCCGTTTTCCTTGGGTGGAAACGGGTTTTGCCGCTGACAGCGTCGGCGACCTGGAGAAGAGAATCCGAAATGTGATCTCTGTCCTTCTTTATCCGGTTTTGGATTTGCTCACCAAACCAGCTCACAGCAAGCCCTCCGTATGTCGTATTCCTGAGCCGTCATTCCGTAATAACAAGTTTTCTGTAAAGCCCGTCATTTTTCATCAGGGCATCATGCGTTCCCCGCTCGACAATTTTTCCCTTATCCAGCACAATGATCTCATCGCAGTCGCGGATCGTGGACAGCCGGTGCGCAACGATCAGGCAGGTAATACTCCTGGCCCGAATGGCCTCGGAAACCTCGTACTCCGTCTTTGCGTCCAGCGCGCTGGTAGCCTCATCCATGATGAGGATAGAGGGATCTGCCGCCAGCGCGCGGGCTATTTCGATCCGCTGCCGCTGCCCCCCTGAAAGATTTCGCCCGCCCTCGCTGAGCCGGTGCTTATAACCGTCCTTTCTGGCGAGGATATCCTCATGCATCCCGGCCTCCCGCGCCGCAAGGATCACTTCATAATTCTCGATGGTTTCGTCCCACATGGTAATGTTGTTCCGGATGGTGTCCTCATACAGCACAACATCCTGATCCACCATGGCCAGAGACCCCGTAAAAACAGGCCGCGG
>JAFRNK010000092.1 GCA_017430225.1 Clostridia bacterium
AGGCGTTTCCGTTATCTAAATGCGAAGCATGAACTCGATCTATGGATGACAGCACATGGTCAGCATGGTTTATTGGAATTGTTTGATAGGCTAAATGGCGGAGCAGATTTCACCACTGCGTACAACAATTAGATTCCAGTTTCCCGAGATATATACACATGGCTATGCGTCGCATCATGCGGCGCTTTCATTTTGTCCTAAAGGAGGTGATGCCCCATGATCTGCGTCTATCCGGCTGACTGCACCGATTTTTCAACCAACGGGAATGGGGCGCTGTCTCCGCTGTCCGCAAACGTGACGGAAACCCTGAATGGCGAATACGAATTGACGCTGGTGCATCCCATCGATGAAGCTGGAAAATGGCAGCGGCTGGTGGAGGGCTGCATCCTCCGTGCTCCGGTGCCCGCTGCCATGACGCCCCGCGTGAACTTCTCCGCGCCGGGCGATGACAGCGGAGCGGAAATCTGGCGGGTGAACACCGATTTCTCCGGCGCGGAAACCCGGAAAGGCACACTCCGGCTCCGTTCCGGGCCGGGCACCAAATACAAGATTCTGGCCAGTTATAAGCACGGTTCCACGGTTCAGGTCGTAGCCAAAACGAACGGCAGCTGGTATGAGGTGACAGCGCCGGATGGGAAACACGGATACATGTCCACCATCTATCTGGTGTTCGATCACAGGGAAAGCTCCGCGTCGCAGGCTGTCTCTTCTACAGTGGAGGAACGCCAGCTGCGAGACCAACCCTTCCGCATTTACCGGGTGGTACCGGAACTGGACAAGATCACGGTATACGCCCGGCATATCTTCTATGACCTGCTCGACAATATGATCCAGTCCTACAAGCCCTCATCCTCTGCGGTGGGGGCTTCTGTTGTGCAGACAGTTTCTTCCTCCTGCCTGTCCGAGCACGACTTCACATTCTTTTCCGACCTGGACGGCACCGCCGAGGATGTGGAGTTCGTCAACGTCAACCCCGTGGACGCCCTATTGGGTGAAGGCGGGGTGATTGAGAAGTACAGCGGAGAACTGACGCGGGACTGGTTCGATGTGTACGTCGTGAAGCGTGTCGGCCAGGACAGCAACGTACAGATCCGGCAGGCTAAGAACCTGCTGGGCGTTTCCTATGACGTTGACCTGACGGATGTGGTCACGCGCATCATGCCGACCGGAGAGGATGCGGACGGCAATGTGCTGTACCTCCCGGAACTGTTCATCGACAGTCCGCTCATTAGCAGGTATACCCATCCGAAATGGATTCATCTTCCGGTATCCGACGCCAAGGAAAAGACCAACGGCGACGATAAGAAAACCAAACAGGAATGCTACGCCGCCATGCGGGAAGCCGTCCAGGCACAGTTTGACGGCGGGTGCGACACACCCACGGTTACCCTGAACGTAAGCTTCATCAACTGCGCGGAGACTGAGGAATACAAAGAATACGGCTTCTTGCAGAACATCTACCTGGGGGACGCCGTTCAGGTCATCGCTCCCCGGATCGGGGTCTGGGTGTCCATGCGGATGACGCAGTACACTTACGACTGCCTGACGAAGAAATACACCAGTATGACGCTGGGCACTGTTGCAGACACAGTTGAAGGCAATACGATCTCCGCCCGGCAGCTGCCCAGCGGCATCATTACCGGAAGCAAGCTGGCCATCAACTCCGTGGGGGCCGGGCAGCTGCGGGAAGGCTCCGTCGGCTCCGTGCAGATTCAGACGGCGGCAATTGAAACAGCACACATTCAGGACGCTGCCATCAGCAAGGCCAAGATCGGAGAAGCCGCCGTGGGGACGGCGCAGATCGAGGCTGCCGCGATCATTAGGGCAAAGATTGCGGACGGTGCCATCGGCACAGCGCAGATCGGCGACGCGACAATCGACCGGGCGAAAATCAAGGAAGGCGCTATCGGTACGGCCCAGATTGAGGACGGCGTCATTACCTCCGCAAAGATCGGTACCGGAGAAATCCAGACCGCTAATATCCATGACGCGGCCATCACGGATGCCAAAATTGTGGATGGTGCGATCAAGAACGCGAAGATCGATGACGCCGCCATCAGCACAGCGAAAATCCAGGACGCGGCGATCACCAATGCCAAAGTGGCTGGCGCTGCCATTGGGACGGCAAACATTCAGGATGCCGCCATTGTGGCCGCGAAAATCCTGGACGGGGAAATTGTCACCGCAAAGATCGCTGATCTGGCTGTTACCTCCGGTAAGATCGCTGACCTTGCCGTCACGACAGCAAAGATCGCGCAGGCGGCAATTACCAACGCCCAGATCGCCAATGCAGCGGTCGACACGGCGCAGATTGCCCTCGGCGCGATTACCACCGCCCTGATTGCACAAGGCGCTGTGGGTACGGCCCAGATTGCTGATGCTTCGATCACAGACGCGAAGATCGTGTCCCTGAACGCCGACGTCATTACCTCCGGTACCCTGGCCACGGAGCGGCTCATCATCCGGGGCGACGACGGCCTGATTTATGAAATCAACGCGAAGGCGTCCGGCCTTTCCATGCAGGAACTGCAGGATGAAAAATACCGGGAGCAACTGAGCGGCACGGTGCTGGTGGCGCGTTCGGTGACTGCGGAGCAGATCGCCGCTGCTACCATCACGGCGAATGAAATCCTTTCCGGCACAATCACGGGCGACAAGATCGCCGCAGTGACCATTGAAGGCTCCAACATCAAGGCCGGAGCGATCACCACCAATCATGTATCCGCTGACTTCGGCCAGACCCTCGACCTGTCCAGCAATACGGGCATCAACCAGCGGGTGGAGCGGGTTTATTCCGATATGGATGAACTGGTCGGCTTCCGTATCGAGATCATTTCCACATCGGACATCCTGTCGGAGGATATCCAGAATACAACCCTGACTGCCCGTGTATGGCACGGAAGCCAGAATGTGACCGCCGATATTCCCGCTGCCCGGTTCCAGTGGAAACGGAAATCCGCTGACAGCACGGCGGACGCCATATGGAACAACGCGCATACCGGGATGAAGAGCATTCTGCTGACGACCAGGGACGTGCTGTACAGCGCCACCTATGACTGCGAACTATTGAAGGAGGAGACCTGACATGGCCATTATCGCAACCGGATCGAAAACGATCATTGACCTTTCGGACGGGAAAAGCCTGTCCTGCTACCTGGGAGCCAACCAGCCCCGCACACAGATCCATGATGTGAACGGGAACACTTACAATCCGAACTGGACGACCACGGCGGGCAAGCTGGTGATCACGCCTGTGGTCTACGCCAACCAGACCGCCATCGCCCTGAACAACAGTGCCCTGACGATTACCTGGAAGCGCAAGGAAGGCTCCGGCTCGGAGATGGCGCTGACCACCGGGGAAACCGTCAGCGGGAACATCCTGACGGTCAATCAGAATAAGCTGGCTTCCATCACCAGCGGCCTGCTGACCTATATCGCCTATGTGGCCTACGCCGACCCAGATACTGGGCTGACGATCAACGCCACGGCGGACATCTCCTTCGCCCTGATCAGCACGGGCGAAAATGCCAAGAGCGCCTGGATCAGCGGTGAGCAGGTGTTCAAATACACTTCAGCTGGCGCTGTGTCCCCGGCGCAGATCACGCTGACCGCCAACCTGCAGAACGTGACCATGGGCAAGTGGCAGTACAAGAATTCGTCCGGTACGTGGGCGGATTATCCCACGACCGCCGACAACGCCAACATCACCAGCCCGACGCTCGTTGTAAAGCCCACCCACGCCATCTGGGTTGGGGAAACGGCCACGCTGCGGATCACGACCTCTGACGCTTCCATCGGGGATACCACCTCCATCTATAAGGTGCAGGACGGCTCTCCTGGCGGTCAGGGTACGGACGCTTCCATTGTGTTCCTGACAAATGAGAATATCACCTATGCCGGAACTAAGGACGGCAAGGTGGCTGCTAATACGAAGACCTGCAATGTGGTGGCCTATACGGGAACGACGAAAGTCACGCCTACGGTCGGCACACCGACCGGGATGCCCACTGGCATGACCATCACGGTTGGAACCGCAGTCAATGATGAGGTGCCGCTGACTATCGCCGTTGCTGCCAATTCCACGCTCGGCGCGGCAGGCCAGCTGAACGGTGTGGTGAATGTGCCGATCACTTCTCCTGTGGAAACAACCCTGCAGATCCAGTGGAGCAAGGTCAATACCGGAGCCACAGGTGCGGGAACCTATGTGCTGACTCTCTATGCTCCTGGCGGCACAGTGTTCACCAATGGGCTGGCGAACGATACGGATGAAATCACGATCAACGCGCAGTACTTCTACGGCACCACGGATTACACCGCCAACACCAAGGCGCAGTTCCTCTGGCAGAAGTATGAGAGCGGCGAATGGGTAACGGTCAAGGCAGAAGCGACTGGCGCGAACGGCAACACCCTCACGGTACATGCCGCTGATGTGGTCGGTTCCGCTTCTTACCGCTGCCGTGCGCGGTATAACAGCGGCTCCGTGTACTGCTACGATACGATCACCATCATCGACAAGACGGACAATTATCAGGCGGACATCGACAGCACTGCCGGGGACGTGTTCAAGAACACTGTCGGCCAGACCTGTCTGATCTGCCGCCTGTGGCAGAACGGCGCGGAGGTTGATCCGCTCAAGTCTACCACGTATTCAGCGACAGCGCCTTCTTCTCCCGCCGCCGGGGATTTCTATTACAAGATCGCCTCGAACAGCCCCACAACCGCCCTCATGCGGTACAGCGGATCGGCCTGGGTGGATGTGACCGATGATGCCGATTACAAGCACGAGAAAACCTATACCTGGTACCGCCGGGACAAGGACGGCAATCCCATGGACAGCGGCGCGGCCTTTGCGACTGGCAAGGTAATCTATGTGGACGGCGATGATGTGACCGTGAAGACCGTGTTCGTCTGCGAGGTGGAGTAAGCCATGATCGCTCAGGCCCATTTTACGATTGTCGATCTTTCCGACGCAGTGGCGGAGGTGATCGTCGGAACACAGACCGCCGCGACCAACGCATGGACAGGAGATGCTTCCTTCTCCGAACTCAGGGATGGGCAGACGATCCTGTACTGGCTTCCTTTTGCTGGCACATCATCGTCCGCCACGCTGAACCTGACGCTGGCGGACGGATCGGAAACAGGGGCGATTCCTGTTTTCATCAACGGCACGACGCGGTGCACTACCCATGTGGCGGTCGGCAATGTGACCCAGATGACGTACCGGGTCAATACGCCCATCGCCGGGGCCGGAAGCTATACCGGATGGTGGATTACCCGGAATCAGGATACTACTACCAACTACTACGACCGCATCAACTACAAGGCTTCCGTTACGGCTGTCGGCGCGATTGCCGCTGGACGGCTGGGTGTTTTCAACAGCGCGGGCAAGCTGATGCTGCTGTCTACTACACCGTTCGATGTCACCAAGCCGATTCTATATGTCGGCACAAAGTACACAGCTTCTGCGCTAACACAGACAAACAACTATATCTCCTGGGGCACCGCTTTCTCCCTGGCCAGCACGGTATCCGGTTTCTCCGGGACTGCCGGAGCGACGGTGTACATCAAGGGTACGCTGAACGGCTCCATGTTCACGCCTGCCGCCGGGGTGCTGACGACGACGGTGCCGACAACCGAGGACGGATACACTTATATCCTGCTTGGCCTGATGAGCACAACGGTCAACGCCGTTCTGGCTCCGGAGCATCCTATGTTCCGCTACTACAACGGCGGCTTCAAAGCAATCTCCCAGATTGCCTATGAGGCCCTGGTGGCTGCGGATGAAGCGCAGGAAGCCATTGAGAATCTGGAGATCGGCGGCAGGAACTATGTTCTGGGATCAGGATTGGAGAACAGCAGCACGGAAGACCTGGTCGCCCGGTACGCGCTGTCCGAGCCAATGACCGCCGGGGAGGAATACGCCCTGTCCCTTTCCATAACACCGGAGAGCAGCCTGACAGCAGTCACTGTCCGGGTGTCGGACGGAGGCAAAACGCTGGCGACTATCAATCTGACAGGAACCGCCCGGCAAACCCTGGAAGCAACGTTCACCGCTTCATACGCCGCTGATGCCACTCCGGATGATGATCCTGACAACGCCGACATCCTGATCTACCGCCAGCCGACAGGTGCTGCGTTCACTGATCCCACCATCATCCACTGGATCAAGCTGGAAAAAGGAAACCGAGCCACAGACTATTCCGCTGCTCCCGAGGACGCGGAGGAAGCCCTGGAACTGAAGCTGGCTTCCGTCCGGGCGCAGATCAGTACGGAAGCGGACGGCATCCGCTCAGAGGTGCAGGCCAATTACGCTCTTGCCAGCGATATGTCCCAGGTCAGGACGCAGGTGGGTACACTGGCCGAGCAGACGGAGAACAATTACACCTGGGCGGTTACTCGCATCAACCAGATGCAGCAGGACATGGAAACCGCCCAGGAAGCGACTGAGGAACAGCTGGCTGTTTTCCGCACCTATATGTCCTTCGACGAGGAAGGACTGGTCATTGGCAAGACCGGGAATCCCTTCACCTTCCGGGTGGTCAACGACCGCCTGGCTTTTTATATGAACGATACGGAAGTGGCCTACCTGTCCAACAATAAACTGTACGTCACGCAGGCGGAGATCCTGAGCAAGCTCATCATCGGCAAGTTTGCCTTTGAGCCCCAGACCAACGGAAATCTCTCCCTGATCTACAACGGATGACGCCGGGAAAGGAGAAAGCATGGCAACGACAGTCGCATACGCGGCATCCCTCTGTACCAGGAAGACCGGATCAAGCTCCAACGCGAAAAACAACCTGGCCTGTCAGGAATTCTACGAAAACAGCTACAACTATGTCGGCATCATTTGTTTCTCCGGCATGAACCTGGCGAACAAGGTGATCACCGATATCTGGCTGACCATCGACGCCGCGAAGGCGGGCTATGGCGCGGGTTCGTCCAAAACGGTCTTCCTGCGGAAGGCCAATTACCAGAACTATATCGAATCCGGGATTACCGGATACGGTTACGCCGGGGATGAACTGGGAACTTTTGACGGCTCCTTCTACGGCAATACCACCAGCTATTACATTACGGGCAGTCTGTTCAACCAGATGGCGGCTTACATCGCGCAGGGAAATAACGCCTTCACCATCTACAATCCGTATCCTTCCTCCTCGAGCCAGGGATATTCATACAATTACCTGCAATGGTCGAGCGTCGTCATCACCGTCACCTATGAGGAGGCAGTTTCGCAGCCGACCACATCGGCTTCCTCTGTGAACCTGGGCAGCGCGGTGACGATCTATACCAACCGGCAGAGCACCGGAACTACGCACACTTTAACCTATTCCTTCGGAAGCGCGACCGGAACAATCGCTACAAACGTGGGAGCGTCGGTCAACTGGACGCCGCCCCTGACGCTGGCAAACCAGATCCCCAGCGCCACCAGCGGTCTGTGTACCATCACGTGTTCCAGTTATAACGGAGGATCGCTGACAGGTACCCGTACCTGCACCATAACGCTGAATGTTCCTTCAACGGTTGTGCCTTCCATCTCCGCCGTTACCGTAGAGGATACCAATGCCACGGTCGTGGAACGAATCCAGGCATATGTCAGGCTGCTGAGCCAGTTGTCTGTGTCGATCACTGCATCCGGCTCGTATGGAAGTACCATTTCTTCTTACCGTTCCATGCTGGATGGGGTTCAGTATACGACAGCCTCCTTTACCGCCAGCAAGCGACTTTCAACCGCCGGGGAGATGACCCTGACCGTCACTGTGACTGACAGCCGGGGCCGGACGGCGACATACACCACGACCTTCACCGTGCTGGACTACAGCTATCCGTCCATCACGCTGTACAAAGCTGAACGGTGCAACGCGGACGGCAGCGCGGCCCAGGTGGACGGTACGAACGTGCGGTATTCCTTTTCGGGCAAAGTGGCGGCATTGAACAACAAGAACGGCCTGTCCTGCGTTGTGTACTACAAGCTGAAAAGCGCGACAGCCTGGACTGTGGGCGAGCAAATGACCATTACGTCCTACACGGTAACCGCCACAAACAAAAAGCTCACCCAGACCTTTGCCGCGCTCTCCAGCTATGACATCAAGGTGCGGCTGACAGACTATTTCTACTATGTGGAGCAGGCTGTCAGCATCGGTACCAAGGGCGTCATCATGGACTTCCTGGCCAGCGGGAACGGCATTGCTTTCGGCAAGGTGGCAGAAGAATCCGAATGCGCTGATTTCGGCTGGCCGCTGAAGCTGTCTTCGCCGCTGGCTGTTGCTTATGGTGGAACAGGCGCGACGTCCGCCGCCGCTGCCATCGCTGCGCTTGGCGGAGTGAAGAAATCCGGCGATACCATGACGGGCAACCTTTCAATCCAAAGCTACCTGTATCCGTCCCTGCTCCTGCTGCCAGTGTACAACGATACGACCAACCGGACGGTTTTCGAGGGCAGTTATGTCGGTGCTTCATCCTTCGCGGCATGGGAAGACGATACCGGACTGAACCGCCGGATGCTGGAAGTCCGGACAAAGGGCTATGAATCCAGCCTGGACAACGCTGTCATGCTGCGTGTGGCAGACGCGGGTGTCTGGTCGAATTACCGCATTTTCCATGCGGGGATGCCGACGGGTGTGCCCATTTCCAACGGCGGGACAGGAGCCACGACAGCAGCAAATGCCCGCAGCAATCTGGGGGCCAATAACGCTTCTAACCTGACAACCGGCACACTTCCGGCAGCGAGGCTTCCATTTAAGGTGGCATACGGTTCTGGCAGCGTTTCGGGCAGCAGCGCACTGAGCATCAATTACAGCAGTGCCGGGTTTACGTCCGTTCCCTGCATAGTGGCCAGCTATTCCACTACCGGAAGCAACTGGTCGGGCGACAACGGCGCACTGAAGATATATGGCAAGACGACCACCGGCGCGACGATCATTGTTGGCGGCAGCTTCAATACCTCAAGGAACATTGACTGGATCGCAATTGGTACCTGACTATGAACAGAAAACACTATTCCCGGGACAAGCCGCTCTCAGCCGAGGGCGGTTTTTCTATATCAAAAACGACTGGAGGAAACGAAAATGCGTGACTTTTCCATTGACCTGATCTGGACGAAGATCCAGATCGCCATCACCGCGCTGGGCGGGTGGCTGGGCTATTTCCTGGGCGGCATGGACGGCTTGATGATCGCTCTGATCGTGCTGATGACCCTGGACTACGTCAGCGGCGTCATGTGCGCCATCGTCGACAGGAAACTGTCCTCGGCTGTGGGCTTCAAGGGCATCTGCAAGAAGGTGTTCATCCTGATGCTGGTGGGTGTGGCTCACATCATCGACCTGCATGTGGTCGGTACCGGCAGCGCTCTCAGGGGTGCTGTCATCTGCTTCTACATGAGCAATGAGGGTCTGAGCCTGCTGGAGAACGCGGCGCACATTGGCTTGCCCATCCCGGACAAGCTCAGAGATATCCTTTCCCAGCTCCACGACAAGGACAGAACAAACGATACGACCGGCGAGGGCGGCGGAGAATGACCGCCGTTCTCTTTTCCTGATCGGAGGGAATCATCATGTCTGAAAGAATCAATACCCCGTTCACCAATGAGCACTTTGCCGACTGGTGCCTGAAAATGGCGGAGAAGAAATCTCCGTACTGGTATGGCACCTGTGTCTATAAGGCGTCTGCCTCCGTGCTTTCCAGCAAGTCGAAGCAGTATCCCGATCACTACGGTTCCAGCCGGACTTCCCGGTATAAGCAGGACATTGCCAACAAGCAGGTCGTTGCCGACTGTGTGGGCGGCTGCAAAGGCTACGCCTGGACCAACGGCGGCCAGGGCGTGCTGGAATCCATCGGCACGGATCAGAAATACACCAGCAAGTATGGCTCCAACGGATGCCCGGACAAGAGCGCAAGCGGGATGTTCTCCTACTGTAAGTCCAAGGGTATGGATTGGGGCACCATCGACACCCTGCCGGAGATCGTGGGCCTCGCGCTGTTCACGGATGGCCACGTCGGTTACTATGTCGGCGGCGGGTATTCCGTGGAATGGCGTGGTTTCAACTACGGCTGCGTGAAAACCGTTGTAAGAGAGCGCACCTGGAAGTACTGGGCCAAGCTGCCGTTCATCGACTACGGCGATACGGCGTCCGCGCAGCCTGCCGAAACGGTCACCTACACCCTTGGTAGCCGTCTCCTGAAGAAAGGCTCTGTCGGCTCTGACGTCAGGACTCTTCAGGAACTCCTGAATCAGCTGGGCGCTGCGCTGGCGGTGGATGGTGACTTCGGCAGCAAGACGGAATCGGCTGTAAAAGCTTTCCAGAAGAAAGCCGGGCTCAAGCAGGACGGCAAGTACGGCGACCAGACCCATACCGCGCTGATGGCCGCGATTGCGGACAACGATATCGGTCAGCGGACTGATCGTGATCCCGAGCCGGAGCAGCCTTCCGGCACAAAGGTGAGAATCGTCTGCAGCGGGGGTACCGTGAATATCCGCGTTGGAAACGGCACGGACTATGGACGCATTTCCGCTGTGACGGACGGTACGGAATTCGAGTACGTCGCCACCGCCGCCAATGGCTGGCATGCCGTGAAGATCGGAAGCCAGGTCGGATGGGTGTCCGGAGAGTACAGCGAGATAACAACGGAATAAGACCATTTCGGGATTCTGCTTTCGGGCGGAATCCCTTTTTTTAGTTTTTTGGGGAATACACAATTGCTTCCTTCGAGAAGGGAGTTTATCAGTTTATCATCATCAGAAAAGCAAATGATATCTGATAATCTGATAAAGATATTCAGCTTTGATGGCAGGAAACAGCCTGTTTTTATGGAGCGATCCCGTCTGTTTATCAGATTATCATGATAAACGGACAGTTGATAAACTCACCGCCAGACGGAAGACTCCCTTGATAATCGTTTGCTCGTCATGCCACACTGCTTTTTCGCTCTGTTCAGGGTAGGAAGGGAAATACCTGCTTCTGCCGCCTTCTGCTTGATAATCGTATGTTCTACCGGCCCGTTTGCCAGCATATCTTCTAGAAAAATGACGGCTCGCTGTGTTTCTTTTGCTGCTCTCTTATGCCCTGATGATTCAAGCCCTGCAGCTTCGCCAATTGCGTCTTCAAGCTGTGAATAGCGAATATAGTCAATTCGGCCATATCGGTCAAACAGTAATCCGATACGCCCACGATAAGGCGCAATATTGTTCTTCACGCCTTCAATATAGAGGGCAGGCCCGTCACGGTCAATCTTAAAAAGAGAACGGGCAATATTCTTCAGGTTCGACGCGCCAATACCTGCGTCAATATCAGATGAACCGTTTTTTGTCAGATTGTTCAGCAAGATAAATGCTGCTCCCGTTTCTCTTGCTACAATGTCAAAATTATGCATTGCCCGGGCGGTGTCATCGTTATTGGAAAGCCGTCCTTCAACAAAAGGATAGATCGGGTCAAGAATCACAAGCTTCGCATCGCCGGTCAGTTTTCTGATTTTTTCAACAGTAGTTGTAAATCGCTCGTCCGACTCATCCTCTACACTCAGATACCCAGCTCGGCCACCATACTCTTCATATTTGGCCCGAATGATGTTTCCATAATGGTTTTCCCGTGATATGTAGACAATTTTGACAGGATCACCACAGGGACGCATAAAGGGGCGATCCAACGGCGGTATCGCTGCCTTTCCCGTCTGCTCATCATCATTGTCTACACCATCAATCTCCATACCGTTAACAGCAACAGGTTCTATTGCAGATTCGTCAATTATAAAATCCTGCGGTTCATCCAGCATGTAATCGATGGATTCCTTCTGCCATTCGGTTAATTCTTCTCTGCCTTTGATCGTGCCACGAACCAGCCTCGGCGGATAGATGCCATGGCTCAGTTCCGCCATGATCTTGCACAGAAGCGTCGTTTTCCCGTACCCTGCCTGCCCCTGAAAGATGGACGGTACGCCGAAGGGCACGTAGGGATACCACAGATAGGTATACTCTTCCTTTGCTATGCTCTCAATCGCAATTCTTGACATTCTTCAGTCCTCCCGGTCAGCGCTGCGCTTCATCTTATCGTTTCGTCTTTTACATCTTCATCAACCGGACGGCCTGTTTTCTTGTAGTAAAGCTTTCTGCCAACGACATAGACTTCTTCACCCAAGACATATTTCCCATGGTAGAAAGCGGATATGTCCAGCTCCAGCGCTTCAATAACCCTGCAGGCAATCCGGAAGGAAGAAGTCATAATGTTTCTCGCGCCACTCTCAAATTTCTGATACTGCTGAAGGGTAATTCCAGCCCGTTCCGCAACCTGCTTTTGAGTCAGTCTGTGTACAATACGCTGCTCGTATAAAACGCTGTGTATGTCATCATCCACATGGCATAGCTGAAAGCCTGTCAGGTCAATATTATCCATTAAAACACATCCTATTGAATAAAAGTACGTTCTCCTGAACGTCTTAGATGTATTATACTCACATTGAGTATGGATTGCAAGACCAAATCATTGATTTTTACCTTGACATTCTTCGCATCAACGCATACAATAAGTCCGTACTATTTGGTGAAAGGAACCGACCTGATGAACGCGGATGATTTCATGACAGTTTCGCAGGCAGCGGAAAAATGGGGTACCTCGATACGCTGGGTCCAGGTGCTTTGCCTTGAGGGCAGGGTTGCCGGAGCATTTCGTATCGGAAAAGCCTGGATTATTCCAAAGGATACAGAGAAACCTGCGGATGCGAGAATCAGAAGCGGGAAATATATTAAGAAGAAGGACGGTGAGCAGTGATGGCTATTCCGACCAATATCCATACCCTGCTCTCTGGTAATGTCGTTGAGTGGGCTCGCATTGAGTTTAAGGAATCCTGGAAACCGGAGGCTTCTCTGAAAACCATCACCGCATTTGCCAACGACCTGGATAACTGGGGAGGCGGCTATCTGGTGATTGGCGTGGAGGAAGAAAACGGCAGGCCAAAGTATCCCATCAAGGGCCTGAAGCTCTCCGAGGTGGACGATATCCTGAAAGACCTGCTGAACAAATGCAAGCTGATCGAACCAGACTACCTTCCCATTGTTGCGCCGGTGGATTATGACGATCATACCAAACTGATCGTAGTCTGGTGCCCGGGTGGAGCAGTTCGTCCTTATCGCAGCCCGGCTGCATTCACCTATGAGAAAGGAAAAGCAATCCCCTCAAAGGAGGCTATATACTGGATCAGAAAGATGGCCAGTACCATCAAGCCTTCACCTCAGGAAACAAGCGATCTGTTTGCTCTTGCGAACCAAATTCCTTTTGATGACCGCATTTGTCATCAGGCGGACATGACGGATCTGAACATTACGTTGATCAAGGCATACCTGAAGGAAATCGGCAGCGCCATTTTTGCTGAGGCAGATACGATGGATTTCAACCGTCTTTGCGTCAATATGGGTATTTCCAACAGCATACCGGAATTCATGAAGCCCAAGAACGTGGGACTCCTCTTCTTCAGCATGGAGCCGGAAAAATATATTCCCTGCGCACAGATTGATGTTGTGGAATTCCCGGAAGGAGTCGGTGGGGATCAGATTGAAGAAAAGGTTTTCAGAGGGCCGCTTCATCAGCAGTTGCGGGAAGCGCTGCAATACATCCGAAACAGCGTTATCAAAGAGCGTGTTATCAAGCATCCGGATCGAGCGGAGGCTGACCGCTTCTTCAACTACCCTTACGCTGCCATTGAGGAGAGCCTTGCAAACGCTGTATATCACAAGGCTTACGATGTCAGGGAGCCGATTGAGGTGCGGGTTGAAAAGGATAAGATTGAGATCCTGAGTTTCCCCGGCCCGGACAGATCGGTGACAATTGAAGCTCTGAAAAGCTTCAATGTGTTTGTCCGACGCTACCGGAACCGGCGGATCGGTGACTTCCTGAAAGAACTGCATCTGACAGAAGGCAGAAATACTGGTTTCCGGAAGATCCTGAACGCGTTGGAAAAGAACGGTTCTCCGCTGCCGGAATTCATCACGGACGATGATCATAGCTATTTCATCACGCGTCTATTTATTCGGGAAGGATTTGACGAAGAAGAGGGGAATGATGAGGGTAGTACTACCAAAGAAACTACCAAAGAAACTACCAAAGAACGACTGCTAAAGGAGATAGGTCAGCATCCTGAGGTCACTGTTAGAGAACTGGCTTTAATCGTTGGATTAACCGACGACGGAGTCCGATATCATATCAACAGGATGCGTCAAGAAGGCATTCTTGCGCGGGAAGGATCAACGAAAGCAGGACGATGGGTAATATTGAAGTGACGATGTGAGAAGAGCCCCTCTAATCTGCATCAAACTTATGACAAAAAGAGCACAAATCGGTCTCGAAAAATACTTGCCTGTGGCAAACCGTACTTTTCCCGCATCATGTTTTCGAAGACCACGAATTCATTCATCCTGAGGATCTTTCGATCAAGAAGCGTATGACCAAGTGCAATGGCAATCAGATACCGTGACAGATTATAATAATCCATGATCGACTGCCTCTTTTCTCCTAGATTCATAGTAGCACGGGCAGAAGCAGAAGGAAGCAGTGCGGTGGAAATAAAATACTTTTCGCAGGTTTTGCAACAATAGTGGTGATCCTTACTGTTGCTGAACGCTTCCGAATGATCAAGGGTCTGGAATTCCGAGAGGATATATTCATTCATCTAGCTTCATGCTGCGTACATCCAGATTCACGCTGCCGATACAAGCAATTGCTTCATTCTGACATATTCTTTTTACGTGAAGACACCCAGGATACAGCAGGATTTTCGCACCGCAGTTCGTCAGTGAAACGGCATTTTTATATTATCCCGGTAATCGCTGTATATTGTCTGGTTCTGTTAATCTGTAAGTCAGCATATATTTCCCGTAGCTGGCTCCCGCTTTTGAGACAGCCATGAAATGGCGTCCACCTGTATATTCTTGGGCAAAGAAGGATTGGGTTTCATGAGGATTCACCTCCCTTTGATTCTGTTGAGGAGTGTTTTCTGCGTCTTGTCCGTATGGACAACGAAGGTGCTTTTTCCAATAATCTTTCTGTCTGGTTTATTCTGTTTTCATCATTCAGTCGTCTTGAAATCAGGTTCAGCAGCATGATGAATTCCAGGATGCGATTCCTAGTTTCCTTTGGCAGTTCTTTCATAGAAGAAAAGGAAGCGGAAATGGTTTTGACACGATCTTTTCTGACTTCTGATAACGTATGCGCGCCTGAAGCGTTCAGCACGTCGAATAAGGCATCCACAAATTCCTTTCGTTCCTCCTGTGGGATTTTTTGCATCCACTTGCGTATCCTCTGGTCAGTGCGGATGCTTTCCCGTGTCAATTCCGGCAGGGTGACAAAATGGTCGCCCATGATCTGCCAGGAAAGGCCGTCATGCTGGAGCAAACCGATTTGTGAGCTGTCCACGATCTGATAGTTTTCCGGATGCGCTAGCAGCATCCCTACCACGGAGGACTTGGGAACGATGGAGCGAATCTTGTGGGAAACTGCCTGATATGCCTCGGAGCTGAGGAACGCTTCCTGAAATCCCGGCCCATCATTGGACCAAACGCTGTCGATCCGCCTTTGAATCTCTGGCGACGCCTGAACAGCCGCGTAAACAGCCAAATTGCCGCCTTTGGAATGACCGCCCAGCAGTAGCCGATGATCGGGGTACTGTGCGGCCACCCGTTCAGTATATAAAACAGCTTCCTCCTGGGAAGGAACTTCCGGCATACAGGCCATCAGGAAATCTTCTTTCCATCCCGTTAGATCATCCGAGGTGCCGCGGAAAGACAGGTAGATTTGTTTTCGGGAGACAAGAATGGTCATGGCAGAAAATTGCTTCACTTGCTCCGTATCTAATATCTGCACAAGGCAGCTGAGCCGCATATTCCGAAAACGGCGCGTATCCGCCATCAGATACAGCATCCATTCCCGCAATTCCAGGGATGAGGCTTTTTCCGGATCAGGGCGCTGCGGAATGGCATGAAGGGAAAAGTATTCTGCTGCGGCACGCTGGATCGTAATATCTTGTTTGTCATTTTCCGGCACGATCCCTGAAAAATCTAAATAGCAGAGAATGGAGAGTACCAGATTATCTACTTCGTTAAAGGGACTTTGAGATAGGGTCAGATCGCCCCGCCAGGTCAGATAAGAATAAATGTTATTCAAAAAGCGCACCCTTTCTTATGCCATATATCCCGGATGAGCCCCACGCCTAAAGCGCCATCGCCTGTATGACAGGCAATGCTGAGGGAAAGAGAGTCCTTTTCGATCAGCAGGTCGGGAAAGGCAGCCTGCAATTCCTGCCGCCAGACCTCACCCAGCTTTTCATCGCCGGAATAGGCTGCACGGATCGTCACTCGCTGGCCTGGAAAACGGCTGTCCCGGTCATGCTTTAACGCTGCGATCATCTCATTCATGGCGGCCCTCATACCGCGTACCTTGCGATAAGCGTCCAGCTTGCCACCCTGAATCTGCAATACCGGCTTCATGTTCAGCATCGTCCCGATTGCGGCCCCGGCGGGTGTGATCCGTCCGCTGCGCTTCAGATATTCCAGCGTGTTGACGGCAAGATAGATGCTGGCGTTCAGGCCGTCTCTCTCCAAAAAGCGCACGATTTCTTCCGCGGTCATCCCCTGGTCTGCGTAAAACCGGGCTTCCAGCACAGATTGCTGCAGAGTGACGGAGATACGCCGATTATTCACGGGATACACACGGCCCTGGTACTCCCGGGCCATCACGGCAGCTGTATCGTAGCTGCCGGATAACCCGGAAGACATGGGAATGTAAATCACCTGCTCGTAGTCCTTGAGCAATCGTTCCCACGCCTCCGACAATACATAAGGTGCGGGCTGGGATGTTTGACGGATGCGCCATGCTTCAAACGCAGAAAAAAATCCTCCTGCGTGATCGTCTGATGCTCATAATAGGTTTCTCCGTCCAGGATCACCGGCATAGGGACCATCTCGATCCCATATACGGATGCTGCTTCAGCGGAAAAGCCGCTGTTTGTATCTGTCAAAACAGCCAAATGGTTGTTCATTTCTTCTCTCCTTTTCAAGCTGTGGTAAGCAGAAAAGCAGAAGCAGCCCGAAGGCTGCTTCTCTTAAAATGCTTAAGTTGTCAG
Organism: Clostridia bacterium; assembly: GCA_017430225.1. GTDB lineage: Bacteria > Bacillota > Clostridia > Christensenellales > Aristaeellaceae > UBA4246. The sequence goes on from JAFRNK010000092.1 coordinate 17,104, forward strand.
CCGCAGATCGGTCTTTTCCCAGGGCATCATGCTGGCGTTGCTGCCGAAATGCCCGTAGCAGGACACCTTGGAAAAGCAGGGAGAGGTCAGGTGAAAGCGCCGAATGATGGCGGTGGGACGGCAATCTGCCTGGTTCATGACGGCCTGATAAATCCGATGTTCCGGGATCGTGGCGGTGCCAAAGGTGTCAATGCGGACGGACATGGGTTCCGCCAAACCGATGGCGTAGCTGAGCTGCACTTCGCACTTGTCCGCCCAGCCCGTCGCCACGATGTTTTTGGCGATATACCGGGCCATGTACGCTGCGGAGCGATCTACTTTGGAAGCGTCCTTGCCGCTGAACGCGCCGCCCCCATGCCGGGCATAGCCGCCGTATGTGTCCACGATGATTTTCCGGCCCGTCAATCCGCTGTCGCCTGCTGGGCCGCCCACCACGAAACGGCCCGTAGGGTTGATGTAATACTGTGTGTTATCGTCCAGCATCCGGGCAGGCAGCGTTGGCAGGATCACATGGGCCAGAATGTCGTCCCGCAGGGTATCCGTTTCCACGCTTTCGTTATGCTGGGTGGAAAGGACGACCGCGGCTATGCGACGGGGCTTTCTGTCCTCATATTCCACTGTCACCTGGGTTTTCCCATCGGGGCGCAGATAGGGCAATTCCCCGATGCGGCGCACATATTCCAGCCGCTTTGCCAGGGCGTGGGCCAGTTCGATGGGCAGAGGCATCAGGCTGTCGGTTTCCCGGCAGGCATAACCGAACATCATGCCCTGGTCGCCCGCGCCGTTGTCCATTTCCTCCTCCGGCGTTTTGCGGCATACGCCCCGGGCAATGTCGGGGGATTGCTCATGCAAATCAACGGTGACGCGGCAGGTATCGGCGTCAAAGCCGCAACCCGTTTCCGTATAGCCGATCTCGCTGATGACCTGGCGGGCAATACCCTCATAATCCACCTGGGCAGTGGTGGTCACTTCCCCGAAAATGTGTACCTGATCGGTAGCGCAGGTGACTTCACAGGCAACATGCGCGGCAGGGTCCTGGGAGAGAATGGCGTCCAGGATGCGATCCGCGATCTGATCGCATACCTTATCCGGGTGTCCGCTTGTGACGGACTCAGACGTAAAATAGTGAATCATATGGTGTTATGCTCCAACACATACGCCTTGCGTTCTTCGGGGATCTCGTCCCAAAGCTGTTCCGCCTTGCCCTGCCAGCACTCCGCGTAATGATCGCATTTTCCGCAAAGATGCTCCGCACTCTCCGGCGATTGCAGGTCGGTGGATTTGGCCCCGGTTTTTTCGATCATGCCCCGCAGCTTG
>JAFRNK010000093.1 GCA_017430225.1 Clostridia bacterium
CGCGACGAGCTGCTATGTGTTGAAGCGCGGCGTCCACGCGGTCGTCATCGACTGCGGCACGGGCCTTTACAACGCGGGGGCGCTGCTGGCGAACTGCGAAACGATCGACGTGCTGTTCACGCACGTCCACTATGACCATATCCTCGGTCTGCTGGACACGGGCGTATTCCCCCAAGACGCCCGCCTGACGTTTTACGGCGCGTTCAGCCGGTGGCTCGGCGCGGATACCCTGCGGCGTTTCCTCTCACCGCCGTTCTGGCCCTATACGCCGCGGCTTGAGACGGTTGACATGCCATCCCCCGGCGGACGGCACCTGAGTGAAGACGTTTTTGTGCGCTTCTGGCCGTCGAAGCATCCGGATCAGGCGAGTATCCTTCGCATCGGAACGGACGAGGGCTCTGTCTGCGTTTGTTTTGACTATGAGCATGAGGATGCATTTCCGGACGATATGGCACGGGGCTGCGAGATTCTGCTCTACGATGCGGCTTATGACGCGTCCGAGTACGAAGCGCACCGCGGCTGGGGACATTCCACATGGCAGGAGGGCGTCGCGCTCGCGCGGCGTCTCGCCGTGCCGCGTCTGGTGCTGACGCATTTTGCTCCGGATAAGGATGACGTGATACTCCGCGTGCTGGAACGTGCGGCGCAGGACGCGTATCCGGGCGCGCGCTTTGCGCGGATGGGCGACGTATATGAGTTGGGCAAGGAGGACGAAAATGGCGGGAAGTGAGCTTGAATCGGTATGGGGCGCAATGAAGGGCGTCCGCTACACGCGCGGGCAAGCGATATCCATAGGCCGACGAAAGGATACGGAAAGATGGCAGCGAAACCAAAGATCCTGATCGCGGATGACGAGCAGGTAAACCGCAGCGCACTGCGCGCGATCCTCGGTGACGAATATGAGCTGCTGGAGGCATCGAACGGGCGGGAAGTGATCAGCCTGCTGACGGCTCACGAGAAAGAGATCGAGGCAATCATTTTAGACCTGCTGATGCCGAAGATGGACGGCTGGGATTTTTTGAAGCAGTACGGCAAGGCTGCGCAGTGGAAGGATATCCCGGTCATTGCGGCCAGCGGCGACGAGCGGAGCCAAACAGAACATCGGTGCCTGGAGATGGGCGCGTGGGATTTCCTTCGCAAGCCCTTCGACCCGACAACGGTGTATTTTCGGCTCAAGAACAACATCAGCCGCCGGCATGTGCATCTGCTGGAAAAGCAGAAGCTGACGGATGTTTTCCAACGGTACGTCGATCCGTCCATTCTTGCGGAGCTGCTGCGCTCCGACATTACGGAAGCGGAGCTGCGGGGCAAAACGGCGGAGATCGCGGTGCTGTTTGTGGATATCCGCGGGTTCACGTCTTTGTCGGAAAAGCTGCCGCCGGAGGATGTGGTAGAGCTGCTGAATCTTTACCTGACGCTGACGAGCGGCGCGGTGAAGAAGCACGGCGGGACGCTGGATAAGTTCATCGGGGATTGTACGATGGCGTTCTGGGGCGCGCCGCTTCCGTGCGAGGATAAGGCGTACCGCGCCTGTGAGGCGGCGATGTATATGGTGGAACACGCGCGCAGTTTCGAGGAGATGGCGAGGACGCATTACGGACTGGAAGCAAGCTTTGGGATCGGCATCCACCTCGGGCCTGCCATCGTAGGGAATATCGGGGCGCGGGACAGGCTGGACTACACCGCGATCGGCGACACGGTCAATACGGCGTCGCGGCTGGAAGAGGCGGCACCTGCGGGCAGCATCTATATCAGCCGAGCCGTTGCGGATGCGCTGGGCGGGCGCGCCCGGGTCACGTCGCTCGGTGCGGAAACGCGCCTCAAAGGAAAGCAGGGAAGCTTTGAGATATTGACGCTGGACGAACTCTATACGGTGTAAGAAATGAAGCAGGAAAAGAACGACGCCGATCTGATGATCGACATTCTGAGCAATATCATCGAGTTCCGCAACGGAGAGAGCGGCAGGCATGTGCGGCATATCCGCATCATCACGGAGCTTCTTTTGAAAAAGCTCGCAGAGGCGGCGGACCGATATGCGCTGACGGAAGAAGAGGTTGCGCGGATCGCCCTCGCCTCTACGCTGCATGATATCGGAAAAATCGCGATCCCGAGCGAGATCCTGAACAAGCCGGGGCGGCTGAAGCCTGAGGAGTTCAGCGTGGTGAAGGATCACGCGATCATTGGCGCGAATATGCTGCGGGAGCTGTCGTTTTCCATGGATGTGCCGCTGGTAAAAGCGGGCTATGAGATCTGCCGGTGGCACCATGAGCGTTGGGATGGCAGCGGCTATCCGGACGGGCTGAGAGGGGACGAATGCCCGATTTCCGCGCAGGCTGTCGCGCTGGCAGATGTCTACGACGCGCTGACCACAGATCGGATCTATAAAAAAGCGATGCCGCACGAGCTGGCGGTAAAATCCATTCTGACAGGCATGAAAGACTCCTTCAATCCGGCGCTTTTGAAATGCCTGAACATCATTGCATCCGCGCTTCCGCAGCAGCTGGAGCGCGAGTGAAAACAGACGCCGCTGAAAATGGGGGGATCGTGGTGAAACAGCGGAACAGAAAAATTGCGGCGGCGCTGCTGCTGACGGCAGCGCTGCTGGCGGTGCTGTACGCTTGCTCTGCTGCGGGGGAGAAGGCCCGCGCGCCTGGGACGGCCGTTTCGCTTGCATACGAAAACCCCGCAACGTTCC
>JAFRNK010000094.1 GCA_017430225.1 Clostridia bacterium
ATAACTTCACTGTCCAAAATGTTTGACAAACCTACATTACGGAGTTTTTATCAAGAGACAAGTGCATTCCTGTATTCTCTTTGTTTTTTTCTTGACACGTTTGGATAATTGTATACAATAATACACGAATTCAAGTGGATCCGTCCACTGCGAAAGGAAGTGTGCTCATTGCTGGAGTTATCGCCGCAAACCAATCTGCTCGAAGAGCGGAGCTATCAATACAGTCTTCAGGATGTTCCGGAAGCGAACCTGTACCGGGATATCTACCCCTTTGACGAGGTGCCGCGCATCGCGTTCAACCACCGCCGCGTACCTATGAGCATGCCTGAGGAAATCTGGATCACGGACACCTCTTTTCGTGACGGGCAGCAATCCGTGGAGCCGTACTCGGTCGACCAGATCGTGCACCTTTACCAGCTGATGGCCCGCCTGGGCGGCCCGTACGGGATCATCCGCCAGACGGAATTCTTCGTATACAGCGAGAAAGACCGCGAGGCTGTCCGCCGCTGCCAGGAATTGGGCTACCGTTTCCCGGAAATCACTACCTGGATCCGTGCCAGCCGCGACGATTTCAAATTGGTCAAAGACCTGGGCATCCACGAGACGGGCATCCTGGTCTCCTGCAGCGACTACCACATCTTCAAGAAGATGAAGATGACGCGCAAACAGGCGATGGATTTCTACCTGAAGACCGTCGCGGACGCTTTCGAAGCGGGCGTCATGCCCCGCTGCCATCTGGAAGACATCACCCGTGCCGACTTCTACGGCTTCGTGGTCCCCTTCGTCAACGAACTGACCCGCATGAGCGAGGATGCCGGCATTCCCGTCAAGATCCGCGCCTGCGATACGATGGGTCTCGGCGTACCGTTTACGGAGGTCGCCCTACCCCGCAGCGTAGCGGGCATCATCTACGGCCTCCGGCATTATTCCGGCGTTCCCAGCGAAATGCTCGAGTGGCACGGCCACAACGACTTCTACAAGGCGGTCGCCAATGCGACCACAGCCTGGCTGTACGGTGCGTGCGCAGTCAACTGCTCCCTGCTCGGCGTCGGCGAGCGTACCGGCAACGTGCCGCTGGAAGCCATGGTCATGGAGTACGCCTCCCTGCGTGGCTCGCTGGACGGTATGGACACTACGGTCATCACCGAAATCGCGCGCTATTTCCGGGACGAGATCGGCTACGAGGCCCCGCCCATGACGCCCTACGTCGGGCATTCCTTCAACATGACCCGCGCTGGCATTCACGCCGACGGCCTGCTGAAGGACGCGGAGATCTACACGATCTTCAACACGCGTAAGATCCTGGACCGCGCCCCGACCGTCATGATCGGGCAGAACAGCGGCCTCGCGGGCATCGCTTACTGGATCAACGAGAATTATGAACTGCGCGGCGAGCAGGAGATGGACAAGAAATCGCCGCTGGTGCTCAAGCTCAAGGAATGGATCGACGGCGAATACGCTTCCGGGCGGCAGACCGCGCTGTCGACAAACGAGCTGGAAGCGAAGATTGCCGAACTGTCAGAAGGACAGCTGGTGCGCAGAAAGGGGAACAACGATGGAGTATAAGACAGTATCACTGGCCGACCAGGTGTTTGAGCGCCTGGAGGCCGATATCCTGAGCGGCCGTTACAAGCGGGGCGAAACCATTACGGAGCTGCAGCTCTGCTCGGAACTCGGCGTCAGCCGCACCCCCATCCGTGAAGCGCTGCGCCGTCTCTACCAGGAGCACCTGATCGAAGACAGCGGCAAGAACACCGTTGTCCTGGGCATTTCGCCGCAGGATTTCCGCGACATGTGCGCGATCCGCATCCGCATCGAAGGCCTCGCCGTGCGTGGCTTTATCGAGCACTGCACGCCCGAGACACTGCAGGAACTCCGGGAAGCGATCGATTTCCAGCAGTTCTACCTTTCCCGCAGCGACGCGGACCATCTGAAATCCCTGGACGGCCGTTTCCACGACATCATCTATGACCACTGCGGCAGCCAGGTGCTGCGCGATACGCTCGAACCCCTGCACAACAAGGTCCAGAAATACCGCGAAGCCTCTCTCGCCCAGCAGGATCGTGCTGCGCTCTCAGTCGCAGAACACGAGGCCATCTATCAGGCGATCGTCAACAAAGACGCGGACCTCGCGGATCACCTGATGACCAAACACGTAAAGAACGCGCTTGAGAACATTATCAATAAGGGGATGGAAATATGGGACTGACCATCGCGCAGAAGATCATCGCCAAACACCTGGTATCCGGCGAAATGAAGCAGGGCGAAGAAATCGCCCTCAGGATCGACCAGACGCTCACACAGGACGCGACCGGCACCATGGCTTATCTCGAGTTCGAGACCATGGGCATCGACCGGGTAAAAACCGAGCGCTCCGTCGCCTACATCGACCACAACACGCTGCAATGCGGCTTTGAAAACCCGGACGACCACCGCTATATCCAGTCCGTGGCCGCCAAGCACGGCATCTGGTTCTCGCGCCCCGGCAACGGCATCTGCCATCAGGTGCACCTGGAGCGTTTCGGCATTCCCGGCAAGACGCTGATCGGCTCCGACAGCCATACCCCCACCGGCGGCGGCCTGGGCATGCTCGCCTTCGGCGCCGGAGGCATGGACGTGGCGGTCGCCATGGGCGGCGGCGCGTACTATATCACCATGCCGAAGATGTACAAGGTCAACCTGACCGGCCAGCTGCGCCCCTATGTGACCGCGAAGGACGTGAGCCTCGAGATCCTGCGCATCCTGTCCGTCAAGGGCGGCGTCGGCGCGATCATCGAGTGGGGCGGCCCCGGCATCGCCACCCTGAACGTACCGCAGCGCGCCACCATCACCAATATGGGCACCGAGTTGGGCGCCACGACCTCCATCTTCCCGTCTGACGAAGTCACCCGCGCTTTCCTGAAAGCGCAGGGCCGCGAGCAGGATTACACGCCGCTGGCGAGCGATCCGGACGCTGTCTATGACAGGGTCATCGACATCGACTTGAGCACCCTGGAGCCCCTCATCGCCTGCCCGCACAGCCCGGACAACGTGGTCAAGGTGTCCGAGCTCAAGGACGTTAAGGTAGACCAGGTCTGCATCGGCTCCTGCACGAACTCCTCCCTGCAGGACATGCTTACCGTCGCCGCCATGCTGAAAGGCCGCACCGTCAATCCCGGCGTCAGCCTGTCCGTCTCCCCCGGCTCGCGACAGGTATTGACCATGCTGAGTGAATGCGGCGCGCTCAACGATATCCTGCTTTCCGGCGCGCGCCTGCTGGAATGCGCTTGCGGGCCTTGCATCGGCATGGGCTTCTCCCCCAATTCCGCCGGTGTCTCCCTGCGTACCTTCAACCGCAACTTCCTCGGCCGCAGCGGCACCAAGGACGGCCAGGTCTATCTCGTCTCCCCCGAAACCGCCGTCGTTTCGGCCCTGGCCGGAACCATCACTGATCCGCGCACCCTGGGCGACGCGCCTGCGATCACCCTGCCGGACGCTTTCAAAATCGACGACAGCGCCGTGCTCGCGCCGCTGCCGCCTGAACAGGCGAAAGACGCCTCGATCCTTCGCGGACCGAACATCAAGGAATTCCCCGCCGGCAACCCGGTGACCGATGAGATCCACGCTCAGCTGACCCTGAAAGTGGGCGACAACATCACCACCGACCACATCATGCCCGCCGGCGCGAAGATCCTGCCCTACCGCTCCAACATCCCGTATCTTTCCCAGTTCTGCTTCGGCGTGGTGGACGATACCTTCGCCGAACGCGCCAAGGCAGCCAGCCAGAGCATCATCGTGGGCGGCAGCAACTACGGCCAGGGCTCTTCCCGTGAACACGCGGCGCTCGTGCCGCTGTACCTGGGCGTCCGCGCGGTCATCGTCAAGAGCTTCGCGCGCATCCATGTGGCGAACCTGATCAACGCGGGCATTCTGCCGCTCACATTCGAGAATCCCAACGATTACGACAAGCTTAACCAGGGCGACGAACTGCAGCTGACCGATCTCCGCGAAGGCCTCAAATCCGGTACCGTCCTGCTGAAAGACGTGACCACCGGCGAAACGATCCGCCTGACCGCCCAATTGACGGACCGCCAGCGCGGCATGCTGCAAGCCGGCGGCCTGCTCGCTTACACGAAAGCGGAATCGAACGCATAATCATGCCCAAAGGCGGCTGAAACTATTGCGCACAAATGCATAAGACACAATGAATAGAAAAACGCCCGGATCGTTCCGAGCGTTTTTTAATCGGTGTGTTTTATAAGGCAGGCTATACAGGCAATTTGTTGAACTGTTCGAATAATGAGCATTCGTGTTCCGCAAAAGCCCGGAAATTGATCTTTTCCGGCGGCTTGTTTCACACGGCATTCGGCAGAACCGGCAAAATATGCGTTCCTGCCCGTGAAAAAAGCTTGCAATCAACCGCAAAAGGCTTTACAATAGAAATGCTGAGATCCTGACACTGTTGACCAACCCGATAAAGGAGAACGAAATGCTTGAACTCAATGAAGCCGGCCTGAAGGACCGCTCCGCATGGGAGGGCAAAGGCTATACCCTGCCTGCCTTCGACCGGCAGAAAATGATCGCGGAAACCCTTAAATCCCCGCGCTGGGTGCACTTCGGCGCCGGGAACATTTTCCGCGCGTTCCAATGCAACGCGGTGCAGCGGCTGCTGAACGCCGGATCCATGGACACCGGCATCATCGCCGTGGAAGGCTTCGACTACGAAATCATCGAAAAAGGCTACCGGCCGAACGACAACTACAGCCTGCTCGTTACGCTGCACGCAGACGGCAGCGTCGACAAGACGGTCATTGGCAGCATTGCCGCTTCGTATATTCTCGACAGCCAGAATGACGCGGAATTCGGCAGCCTCAAAGCCATTTTTGAAAACCCCGCCCTCCAGATGGCGTCTTTCACGATCACCGAAAAAGGCTATAGCCTGGTGAACGGGCAGGGCGAGACGCTGCCGGCCGTCGCCGCCGATCTGAAGAACGGTCCGGCCATGCCGCAGAGCTATATCGGCAAGGTCGCCGCACTGCTCTATGCCCGCTATCAGGCCGGCGCGCAGCCCATCGCCATGGTCAGCATGGACAACTGCTCCCACAACGGCGAGAAGCTGTATACCGCTGTCAAGGCTTTCGCAGACGGCTGGGGTGACGAGGGCTTCGCTGCCTATATCACCGACCCTGAGAAAGTCAGCTTCCCCTGGACGATGATCGACAAGATCACGCCGAGGCCGGACGCCTCCGTGGAATCCATGCTCAGGTCGGACGGCCTGGCCGGCCTTGCACCGGTCGTGACTTCGAAGAATACCTATATCGCGCCTTTCGTCAACGCTGAGGAGAGCGAGTACCTGGTCATCGAGGACTGCTTCCCCAACGGTCGTCCGCCGCTGGAACAGGCCGGCCTGATCTTCACCGACCGCGAGACGGTCAACCGTGTCGAGCGCATGAAGGTCACCACCTGCCTGAACCCGCTGCATACCGCCCTGGCGGTTTTCGGCTGCCTGCTGGGCTACGAGCGGATCTCCGACGAGATGCGCGACGACGACCTGGTGCGGCTGATCCGCACGATCGGCTATGACGAAGGCCTGCCTGTAGTGACTGATCCCGGCGTAATCAACCCCAGGGAGTTCATCGACACAGTGGTGTACACGCGCCTGCCCAACCCCTTCATGCCGGACACGCCGCAGCGCATCGCCTGCGACACGAGCCAGAAAGTGCCCATCCGTTTCGGCGAGACCATCAAGAGCTATATCGCCGATCCGGAGCGTGACGCGTCTGACCTGACCGCGATCCCGCTGGCGCTGGCCGGCTGGCTCAGGTACCTGCTCGGCAAGGACGACACGGGGGCGGACATGCCCATCAGCCCCGACCCGATGCTCGGCGAGCTGCAAGCCGCCCTTGCGGGCATTGAGCTTGGAGATCCCGACAGCGCGGACGGCAAACTCGACGCGCTGCTGGACAACAGCAAACTGTTCGGCGTCAGTCTGAAAGACGCCGGGCTGGACAAAAAGGTGACCCGTTTCTTCAAATCCATGCTGGCCCACCCCGGTGCGGTCCGGATGGCGCTGCAAACAGTATTACATTAACAGAACAGAATGGAGGCCATTATGAAAGCGTTCATGGATCAGAATTTCCTCTTGAACACCGAAACTGCGCGCACCCTGTACCACGAAGCGGCAAAGGACTGCCCCATCATCGACTATCACTGCCACCTGAGTCCGCGCGAAATCTATGAGGACATCCGCTACGACAACATCACCCAGGTCTGGCTGGGCGGCGACCACTACAAGTGGCGCCTGATGCGCAGCGCCGGCGTGCCTGAGAAATGCATCACCGGCGACGCTCCCGACTACGAAAAGTTCGAACAATACGCGACCGTGATCGGCAAGGCGATCGGCAACCCGCTCTATCACTGGAGCCATCTGGAACTGCGCCGCTTCTTCGGCTATGACGGCATCCTGAACAAGGCGACCGCGCCCGAAGTCTGGAAGCTGGCCAACGAGAAGCTGCAGAGCCCCGGGTACACCAGCCGCGGTCTGATTATGATGAGCAATGTGGAAATCATCTGTACCACGGACGATCCCATCGACAGCCTTGAATGGCACGAAAAACTGGCGGCGGACAAGCGTTTCCCGGTCACGGTGCTGCCCGCCTGGCGTCCCGATAAGGCGATGAACCTGGAAAAGTCCACCTGGCTGGATTATATCTCTCAGCTCGAACAGGCAGCAGGAATGCCGGTCAAGTCTTTTGCGGACTTGAAGGCAGCTCTGCACAAGCGCCTGGATTTCTTTGCCGCCCACGGCTGCAAGCTCAGCGACCACGCGCTCAACTATGTGATGTACGCGCCAGCGGAAGACACGGAGATCGAGCGCATCTTTGCCGCGCGCCTGAAGGGTGTACTGCCGACGGCACAAGAGGAAGCCAAATTCAAGTTTGCCTTCATGTCTGCCATGGCCGCCGAATACCACGACCGGAACTGGGCCATGCAGCTGCACTACGGCTGCCGGCGCGACAATAACCCGCCCATGTTCAAAAAGCTCGGTCCGGACACCGGTTTCGACTGTGTGGACAATACCGCGCCTTCCACTGAGACCGCCGCTTTCCTCGGCGCGCTCCAGGAGAAAGGCGCGCTGCCCAAGACTATCCTCTACAGCCTGAATACCAACGACAACGCGGCCATCGACTCCATCCTCGGCTGCTTCCAGAATGACGGGGCAGTAGGATATGTCCAGCATGGCTCTGCATGGTGGTTCGACGATCATTACGACGGCATGGTCGATCACCTGAAATCCCTCGCAGACCGCGGTTACCTGGCCGGCTTCATCGGCATGCTGACTGACAGCCGTTCCTTCCTGAGCTATCCGCGCCACGAACTCTTCCGCCGCATCCTCTGCCGTCTCTTCGGCGAATGGGTCGAGGAGGGCTTCTACCCCGAGGATATGGACACCTTGAAGGAAATCGTACGTGACATCAGCTACGGCAACGCGAAACGCTACTTCCAGTTCGCAGAAAAGTAACCTTCAGCCAAATCATCATCACTCCAGCGGTTCTGTGCTGCTGGAGTGATCGTTCTTTATACTAACTTAAGGGACTCTAACGACAATGACGTTTGATTTTTTGATCAGCAACCTGCTGTTGGGCGTCGGGCTGGCGATGGACGCTTTTTCCGTATCCGTAGCCAACGGCCTGCACGCGCCGGACATGCCCAGGAGCAAACAGTTCCGCATCGCGGGCGTGTTCGCTTTTTTCCAGTATCTGATGCCGGTGCTGGGCTGGCTTGGCGTACGTGTGATCGAAAGCGCTTTTTCGGCTTTCAACCGCGCCGTACCCTGGATCGCCCTGGTGCTGCTCTGCTATATTGGCGGCAAAATGCTGCTGGAAGGCATCAGGAACGATACCGCTCCTGAGGATAACGTGCCACTGACCTGGTCTGCCCTCATCCTGCAGGGCATCGCCACGTCCATCGACGCGCTGTCAGCCGGTTTCGCCCTGGCGGAATATACTTTCCTGCAGGCTCTGCTGAGCGGGCTGATCATTGCTGTCGTCACGCTGGTACTCTGTCTGCTGGGCGTCCGCATCGGACAAAAGGCCGGCCAGTATCTGACGCGCTGGGCATCTGTACTGGGCGGCCTGATTCTGATCGGGATCGGTATCAAGATTTTTGTTGAAGGTATATTCTGATTAGCGCAGCAAATGATTCAATTTCGCAAGCTCTTCGTCAGGAGGGCTTTTTGTTTTCTCTTTCTTGCATATATTCTCGATAATCTTTTTCGGCCACGGCAACTTCATATATCATATTGCAGGCCTCTTCTTCTGAAAGAGGTTTCCATTGCGTTATCGCACTGCCCCTCTCGTCGCAAAAGGTAACGCAGAACGTTCCGTCGCTGTCCCTCATGATATGTGCGCCGTTATAACCTCCTGAACATGTACCGAACCTGATATTGGTGTACTGATCCAATCCTTCATCATGGATCCGTTTCTTTAATTCATCATACTTCATTTGGCAATTCTCTCCGCCGCCATGCGGACAGCCTGTGCTACAGCTTCCGCCACGGTGCCGCTCTTGATCCCGGCGACCGTGACCCCGCAGCGTGCAGAAGGAATGAGGATCTTTTCAGCATGCGAACGTCCGATCGCAGCCGCCATTTCAGCCGTGACCTCGCCGAGCATGCCGTCTGCCAGCAGCATCCCGATCGGGGCTATGATCAGATCAGCGTTCATGGCGTTGACCCGCACGGCGTTTTCGCCCGTCGCGCCCATGTCGGCGCCGGCTTTCAGCATCGCGGCGGTCGCCGCGGCGTTGGTACCGATGGCCGTCAGCGGCTGATCCGGGCATTCGCGCTTCAGCTGATCCACGAGCATACGGCCGATGCCGCCGCCCTGGGCGTCAATAATCACAATCTTCATGCGTGGTCTCCGTCATTACAGCCGTGAGAGCGCGCGCCCGGTCGAGCGGCGGTGCACGTGGTCGCGTTTTGCGGCCTGGTACGCGGCGGAATCCTTGTCAGCAATGACCGTAAGATGCTTGCAGCCGGTGAACGCGTTCAAACCGACCCTTTTGACTCCCGGCGGGATCTCCAGTGAGCGCAGCGCGACACAGTCCCGGAACGTCTCATCGCCGATGCGCTCCAGGCGGACCGGCAGGTTGATGCCGTTCAGTGACGAGCAGCCCGCGAACGCGGCGTCACCGAGTTCAACCAGGCTTTCGGAAAGTTCGATGACCGGCAGACGCGCACAGTTGCGGAACACCCCATCCTCGATCCGGGTCAGCATACAGGACACCACGACCTGCGCCAGCTGGCTGCAGCCGCTGAAGGCTTCCGGGCCAAGGGTCGTCAGCGTGCCCGGCATTCTGACCGCTGTGAGACGGCCGCAGGCCATGAACGCGCAGGCGTCGATGCCTGCCACACCGTGCGGGATGTCGATTTCCTGCAGCATCACGCAATAAGCGAACGCGCTTTCGCCGATCCATTCCAGCGCGGGCGTAAGGACGACTTTCTGAAGCGCCGAACACCAGCTGAACGCCTGCGGCGCAATCGCGTTGACGCCAACCGGCAGCGCATAAGTCAGTTCCTGCCTGCCCGCCGGGTAACAGCAAAGCACTTTGCCGCGCCGGTCGAAAAGGATGCCGTCGAGCGAACGGTAGTGGCTGTTTTCCGCCGCCGTTTCGATGCGCTTCAACCCGACACAGCGCACAAACGCGCCTTCCTCCACCAGGGTGACAGTCGCCGGCAGGGCGATCGTCTCCAGACCCACGCAGTCCGCAAACGCGCCTGCGCGGATGGTTTCGACCCCTTCAGGGATCGTGATCGTCCTGAGCTCTTTTTGTCCGGCAAACGCATCCCGGCCAATCTCCCTGACGAGCATGCCGTGGAGCTTGTCCGGCAGCTTCGCATCCGGACCGCCGTGATAGCCAATGACGCGGACGGCGTCGTCTGAAATACGCGCCGTGTCAAAGATATCCAGTACTTTCCTGGCCACCCTCAACCTCCAGTAAATTTTCGTGAGTCAGTTTACTGCCAGGGCCACTTCATGCGGTGGCGGCAGGGGAACCCGAACTGCCGGCAGTAACGGTCGGCATAGGACCCTTTGTTGACCTGCAAAACCAGCCGGTCACAATGGTTGAACGCCTTGTACTCGATCGAAGTCACGCTGTCCGGAATATACAGCGATTTCATTTGTGAACAGCCTGAGAAAGCGCGGGTGCCGATCGTGCGCAGGCCTTCCGGAAGTTCTACCACATGGATCGATTCGCAGTGGTAAAAGGCATACCTGCCCATTACGCGCAGCCCGTGGTGGAAATGAATCTTCTGCAGTCTGTCACAGCCGTAAAAAGCGTATTCATCGACCGTCTTGATGCCTTCGGGAGCAACCATCTGTGCTTCACACGCGCCGGGCAGGCACATAAGCAGCATGCTGTCCCGCCGGTTGACCAGGAAAGGCCCTTCCCGGCGCAAAAACGGGTGCGTTGAAGGTATTCCCAAATCGGAGAACTCGGCGCAGCCGCTGAACACCTCATGGCCGAATTCCGTGACCGAAGCAGGGATCGAAACCGAAGACAGCGCCGGACAGTCAGCAAAAGCGCGGGTGCCGATGGCGGTGACACCCTCCGGAACGATCACCCGTTTCAGGTATTCGGCACCTGCGAAAGCGCCGGGTTCAACGGCGCGCGTCCCTTCCGGCACCATGTATTCCGCCCCGTCCCGATGCCGGGGATAACGGATCAGCCGCTCCCCCTTCTGATCGAACAGGACGCCGTAGACGACAGAAAACGCGGGATGGCCGGTTTCCACACGAAAAGTCTCGACGGATCCCGCATGATCGAATGCGTCGTATTCGACGCCAGTCACGGGATGTCCGTCGACCTGAGCGGGCAGTGTCAGCATCGGCATGCCCGCATGGCATTCCGTCAGCACTGCTTCGCCGTTTTCATGGATTTGATAAATGCAACCGTCTCGGTCTATCGTCTGCATATTATAACCAGCCTTTCACTGGTATTGTAGCACAAACCGTCAGGAAACACAAGTCCCGCGGAAAGCCGTGCCTGTCCACTCATCCAGACGCACATCGACCAGTGTGCCGGGCTGCACGCCTGTCATCAGGACAGGCGCGTACTCGGGCGTATAGCCGCGGTAGAATCCGTCTTCCTGGTCCTCCACCAGCACCGGACGGACGCGGCCCAGCTGCGTTTCCGCCCAGGCGGCTGCCGTTTCCCGGCCGACGTGGATCAAAGTTCTCGCCCGCTCTTCCCGCACGGCGCGGGGCAGCTGATCCGGCATAGCGGCAGCCGGCGTACCTTTCCGCGCGCTGTAGGGGAATACGTGTATACGCGCAAAACGCACGCCGCGCACTAAGGCGCAGGTCTGCTCAAAGTCCGCTTCCGTCTCACCCGGGAAGCCCGTGATGATGTCCGTGGTGATCGCGCAGCCAGGGAACGCCGCGTACAGGCGGTCTGCAGCCTCCCGGAACTCCTGCGCGGTATAGCGGCGGCGCATGCGCTTGAGCACCGCGTCCGACCCGGACTGCAGCGCCAGGTGGAACTGCGGGCAAAGCGAAGGAATTTGCCGGATGCGCCCGATAAAAACCTCAGACGCAATCACCGGCTCAAGCGATCCCAGGCGCAGGCGCTCCACCCCCGAGGAAGCAGCCGCTTCGACTGCGTCCGCCAGGTCGGCTCCTTCCAGATCACGCCCATAGCTGGTCAGGTGAATGCCGGTCAGTACCAGTTCACGGTATCCGGCTTCCCTGAGGCGCAGCGCCTCCGCCCGGATATCCTCCAGGGCCCGGGAACGGATGCCGCCGCGGACATAGGGGATGATGCAGTATGTACAGTAACGGTCGCAGCCTTCCTGGATCTTCATCACCGCGCGCGTGTGCCCTTCGTCTCCGCTGACCTGCAGCGGCTCGAAGGGGACGCGCAGGATATTGCCCACCGCAACGATCTGCCGATGCTCGCGCACGGCGGTCTCCAGCAGGTCGACCACTTCCGCACGGTGATTAGCGCCGATGACGAGCCGCGCACCGGTGGACAGGAGTTTTTCGCCGTCCCGCTGCGCCAGACAGCCGGCAATAACGATCTCCGCGTCCGGATTCCGCCTCTGTGCGCGGCGGACGGCGTTCATGGATTTCCGGTCGCCCGTATCGGTGACGGTACAGGTGTTGACCACATACACATCCGCGGGGCCGTCAAAGTGAACAGGCTTGTAGCCAGCTCTTTCAAAGCATTCGAGCATGGCCTGGGTATCGTACTGGTTGACCTTGCAGCCCAGGGTCTGGAAAGCGACAGTCGGCATATCAGCTGACCTCCGCCGCGCCGTACTCGCCGCGCTCGTACAGAATCATCACTATTGCCGCCAGCCCCGCCGTTTCGGTCCTGAAGATGCGCGGGCCCATGGTGACCGGCACCGCGCCGCACGCGTGAAAATTCTCAATTTCGTCTGCGGTCATGCCGCCCTCAGGCCCGATGACGACCGCGATATCTGCCGCATCCGGGTTTTCACGAAGCGCCTGCTGCAGCGAGACCGCGTGCGCTTCCTCCCAGGGGACAAGCACCAGGCTGTGGCTGCGCAGCAATTCGGATACGCTTTTCGCGCTCACGACTTCGACCGCGGGCACGTGCGTACGTCCCGACTGCTTGGCCGCTTCCTGAGCGATGCGCTGCCAGCGCTCCGTCTTTTTATCCGCGTCTTTTCCGTTCAGTTTGCTGACAGACCGGGCCATCTCCACCACGCGCACTGCGTACACACCGGCCTCGGTGCCCTTCTGGACCACGTAATCCACCTTGTCCGCCTTGGGCAGGCCCTGGTACAGCGTGACCCGGACTTTGGGCTCAGGGGAGGGCAGCGCTTCAGTGATCCTCGCCAGCACTTCCGGCGCGGTTTCAGTCAGTACAGCGCCAAAAAGCTGATCCTCCAGGATCAGCTGTACAGAATCACCCGCCTTCAGCCGGAGGACCGTCAGGGCATGCCTGGCTTCCTGCGGCAGCAGGCGGGCTGTTTCATTGTCCACACGGGCGGCAAAAAAACGATGCATAATCTCTCCACACAGGGTCAGCCGTTGACCGGTTTCCGCGCCGCGAAGGCGCACCAGTCACCGCGGGAGCGCTCCTCGAGGATCTCATACCCCGCTTTGGTCAGCGCGGCATAGACATCATCTCGCATTTCCCGGATGATGCCGCTGCATACGAAGGTCCCGCCGGGGGCGAGATAAGCGAGCAGCGGCGCCGCAAGCATGCAGATGACCGGAGCCAGAATGTTCGCCACCGCAAACTCGTACGTTTCCCGGACGCCTTTCAGCAGGTCGCCTTTTTCGACAACGATCCGGTCAGACAGGCTGTTCTGGTTCACGTTTTCCTTCGCGACGCGCACAGCGTCCTCGTCGATATCGATCGCGTACACGTCCTTCGCGCCAAGCAGCGCGGCGGCGATGGCCAAGATGCCGGATCCGGTGCCGATGTCCAGCAGCCGCCCGGCGGTATAGTACTTCTCGATCAGTTCGATGCACAACGCCGTCGTCTCATGCGTGCCGGTGCCGAACGCCATACCGGGATCAATCTCGATGATCAGGTCGTCCGGTGCGGCGTTCCAGTCTTCCCAGGTCGGCTTGACGACCATGCGCTGTCCGACACGGAAGGGCTTGAAATACTGCTTCCAGTTATTGGCCCAGTCCTCCTCCCGGATGCTTCCGACGCTCAGCGTCAGCGCGCCGAAAGCGTGTCCCGGGTCCTGCGCGCGCATACGCTCGAGCTCGAGGCGCAGCGCTTCCAGCACGCGTCCGGCGTCCTCAGCGGAAAACCAGGCTTTCACCCGCACGTCTTCCGGCGCTTCGTCCAGGAGCGCGCGATCCATCAGCTCCCAGTTGCGGCCCGGCTGATCGGGATCGGGGAGGTCGTTGCGGTCGATGATCTGTGTTCCTGTCGCGCCGAGCCGCATCAGCAGCGCGGATACGGCATCCGCGCCGCCGGTGGTCGTGCTGACGGTCAGTTCAGTATATTCCATATTACGGCTCGATGCGGTTCGGCCCGCGGAACAGGAATTCGGTTTCCTTGATGGACAGGCCCAGGAGCAGCATGGTCAGGCGGTCGATGCCCAGGCCGAATCCGCCGTGCGGCGGGCAGCCGTAGCGGAAGAATTCCATGTAGAACTGGACGTCCTTGCCCAAGCCCTTCTCATCCGCCTGCTTGCGCAGCTGCTCATAGCGGTGCTCGCGCTGCGCGCCGGTGGTGATTTCCGTGCCGCGCCAGATCAGGTCGTAGCCCAGAGGATTGCCGTTCTCGTCGCGCATATGGTAGAAGGCGCGCTTTTCGGGGCCGTAGTCGGTCACGAACAGGAACTCATGGCCGAACTTGTCCATGGACAGTTTCGCGCAGAGATGCTCCGCGTCGGTGGTCAGGTCGTTCTTCTCGCTGTCTTCGACAGTATAGCCGTAGCGCTCTTCAAGCTCTTTATAGACATCCTGCAGCTTCATTTCCGGGAAAGGCAGAGTAGGTACGACCACGTCCAGGCCGTACAGTTCCTTGATCTTCTCCCCGCAGCTCTCCTTCACGGCGGAAAGCGCGGCGGTCAGCAGCTCGGCCTCGATCTGCATGACGTCACGGAAGGAGTCGATATAGCTCATCTCGATGTCGAAACCGGAGAACTCGGTCGCATGCTTGTTGGTATAGGATTTCTCCGCACGGAAGACCGGACCGACTTCGAAAATTCGGTCGAAACCCGCAGCCATGGCCATCTGCTTGTAGAACTGGGGGCTCTGGCTCAGGTAGGCCTTGCGGTCGAAATACTTGAGCTCGAAGACCTCGCTGCCGGACTCGCTCGCGGCGCCGATCAGCTTGGGCGTATGGATCTCGATAAAACGGCGGTCGAGCAGGAACTGCCGCATGGCGTTGACCATGACCGTCTGCGCCTGGTAGATCAGCAGGTTCTTATCCGAACGAAGGTCGATCCAGCGGTAATCCAGCCGGGAATCGATGGCTGCGTCCTTGGAGATAGGAAGCGGTTCCGCAATGGATTCCACCTTGATCATATCGGGCAGCATTTCGCGGCCGCCGAGCTTGACATAATCGTTCTCGACGATCGTGCCTTCCGCGGTGATAACGGACTCGATGGTCAACTGATCCACCGCTGCCGCGACCTCGGGGTACTTTTCCTTCTCCACGGTCAGCTGGATGCGCCCGGTAGAATCACGGAGCACCAGGAAAGCCATAGTGCGCTTGTTGCGGATGTTCTCCACAAAGCCCTGCAGCCGCACGCGCTCGCCCGCGGGCGCTTCGGCGATCAAAGATCTCTGCATGATGTATTCCTCCAGTCAAAACATTGAACGGCCATGCCGTCGTAATGCGTTATTGTGCGTGGATTCCGGCAAATACGTCCGGTCGCACGCGCTTTACGTATTGTACAGGATTCCGGCCGTTTTGGCAAGCCCTTATTCACCTCCCGGCCCATTCACGAGCGCCTTGCAGGGACCCGAAAAAAAGCTTCCTGCATCACATGTTCACGGCTTTCCTCCGGCATCTCTCCGGCAAACGGAAACAGCGCGCCGGAAACCTCGGAAAATGTGGAAAAAAAGCCAAAATAATGCTTGCATTTTATCTCTGTATATGTTATTATACCGGTTGCTGAGCGGCGCAGCCGTATCCTGCGTTCCGGCGAAAGCTTTATTTGAAGAACGATCAGGAGGTGAACACGAATGCCGAACATCAAATCCGCCATGAAGCGCGTCAAGGTCTCCAAGAAGAAGAATCTGCGCAACCGTATGATCAAATCCGGCGTCAAAACCGCCGTCAAGAAATACGAAGCCGCTCTGACTCCGGAGCAGCTGGCCAGCGCGTCCTCCGCACTGGACAAGGCGGCGAGCAAGGGTGTCATCCACAAGAACGCGGCCAACCGCAAGAAGGCCCGTCTGGCCCGCAAGCTCGCTGCGGAAAAGTAATTTTCCGAGAATATTAACCCACCCTCTATACCCGCTGTAATGGCGGGTTTATTATTTCCCGGAGGAATGATCTATGAAATGGCTGATCGCATCCGATATCCACGGGTCTGCACGCTATGCGGAACAGGTCGTGAACAGGTTTGACGAATCCGGCGCAGACCGCCTGCTGCTGCTCGGAGATATCCTCTACCATGGGCCCAGGAACGCGCTGCCGGAGGCTTACGATCCCCCGCGGGTCGCCGCCCTCCTGAACGCCCGGGCGGACCGGATCTGCTGCGTGCGCGGCAACTGCGACTGCGAAGTCGACCAGATGGTACTCGATTTCCCGGTCACGGCGGACTACATGTATCTGCCCGTGGGCAATCACATGTGTTTCGTGACACATGGCCACGTATACAGCGAAGACCGTCTCCCCCGGCTCGCGGACGGCGACTTCTTCCTGTTCGGTCACATCCACGTGCCGCGCTGCGAGAAACGAGGCAGCATCACCATTCTGAATCCCGGCAGCGTATCCATCCCCAAGGGCGGCAGCGAGCACAGCTATATGATGCTCGACGGCACACGTTTTTCCTGGCATACGATGGACGGAAGGGAATACCAGTACTATCAGGTATAATTCTTGAATTTATTTTGTTTTTTAGTGAATCAAACCCAATGCAAGCGCCTGGAAAACCATATCCGGACGCTGTTCTTTTATCTGTTCTTTTAGGTTCCTTTAACAATAGAAAAACACAGGATGGCCCTTTACAATTCAACTGACTTGTGATAGAATAATATTAAATGCGGGAAACCCGCAAAAATAGAATGGAGGTACTTTATCATGAAGAAACTCTTGGCTCTTGTTCTGGCGATGGTGATGGTTATGACCGCCGTCTCCGCTCTGGCTGACACTTTCAAGGTCGCCTTCTCCCAGATCGGTCAGGAATCTGACTGGCGTACCGCGAACACCGACAGCATCAAGAATGATGTTGGAGGACACGAAGGCTGGGAACTGATTTATGACGATGCTCAGCAGAAGCAGGAAAATCAGATCAAAGCACTGCGCAACTTCATCACCCAGGGCGTCGACGTGATCCTCTTCACTGGCGTTGTTTCCACTGGTTGGGAAGAAGTGCTGAAGGAAGTCAATGCTGAAGAAATCCCGCTGATCCTGGTCGACCGTATGCCTGACTGCATCAACGAGATCGAATACGCTGCCGCTTTCGGTGGTGACTTCGTCGAAGAAGGCCGCCGTCAGACTGCATGGGCCGGCGAATACCTGAAGGCTCAGGGCCGTGGTGATGAAGAAGTCAACGTAGTCATCATGGAAGGCACCACCGGCGCTGACGCGCAGGTTGGCCGTACCAAGGGCAACCTGGCTGGCCTGGAAGCTTATCCGAATATGAAAGTTATCGCTCAGCAGAGCGGTAACTTCACCCGCGCTGAAGGCCAAGCCCTGATGGAGAGCTGGCTGAAGTCCTACGACAAGATCGACATCCTGATCGCTCAGAATGACGATATGGCTCTGGGTGCCATCGACGCCATCAAAGGCGCCGGCAAAGTGCCTGGCAAGGACATCATCATCGTTGGCTGCGACTCCGTTAAGGCTGCTTTCGACGCCATCGTTGCGGGCGAAATGAACGCCACCATCGAGTGCACTCCTCTGTATGGTCCCTTCGTTGTGGATGCCATCGAGAAGCTGCAGGCTGGTGAGACCATGTCCAAGACCCTGCTCCACCCCGAAGAGGGCGTCTATGACATGGATGGCGGCATCGACCTGGGCACTGTCGTGTCTGTGAAGGCCGCTGATGTCATCGATCAGCGTCAGTATTAATCTGAACTGAATACCCCCGGGCTGGTTCTACCAAACAGTCCACTGGCAGGGCGGATGGGCGACTTTCCGCCCTGCCTTTTCTTAAACAGCACCTGACCTTCAGCGCCATCGGCGCAAAACAGACATGAGGGCCAGAAGGAGGGATCTCTTTGCCGGAAAACAACCTGCTTGAAATGAAGCAAATCGAAATCCTGTTCCCAGGCGTAAAAGCGCTGGATAAAGTGGATTTTTCACTGCGTGCGGGTGAAATTCATTCTCTGCTGGGCGAAAACGGCGCCGGAAAATCCACGCTGATCAAATGCCTGACAGGCGTGCACCGCATGGACACCGGCACAATCACTCTGCAGGGCAAAGAGATACACCCGCAGAGCCCGCAGCATGCGATGGAACTGGGCATTTCCACCGTGTATCAGGAAGTCAACCTATGTCCGAACTTGACGGTGGCAGAAAATATTTTTGTCGGCCGTCAGCCAATGCGCCATGGCCAAATCGACTGGCGCACCATTACCAAGCGGGCAAAAGAGCTGATGGCCCGCTTCCACCTGAATATCGACGTATCCCGCCCGCTGTCCTTCTACTCGACAGCCATCCAGCAGATGGTAGCTATCGCCCGCGCCGTGGATATTAAGGCCAAAATTCTGATCCTAGATGAGCCCACATCCTCTCTGGATGACAACGAAGTACAACTGCTGTTCGGCGTTATGCGCGAACTGAAAGCGGAAGGCATGGGGATCATTTTCATCACCCACTTCCTGGATCAGGTATTCGCTATCAGCGACCGCCTGACCATCCTGCGCAACGGCCATCTGGTAGGCTCTTTTGATATCAGCGAAATCAGCAAGGTTGAACTGGTAACCCAGATGATAGGCAAGGATATGAACACCATTTTCAACCTGCGACGCGCCGATGTAGCGCCTGATGCGCCATTCATGCTCACCGCCTCGCATATCGGGGCACCGGGACAGGTAAACGATATTTCCATAACGCTGAAAAAAGGCGAACTGATCGGTTTTGCAGGCCTGCTGGGCAGCGGACGCACAGAAACCGCTGAATTGCTGTTCGGCGCTACACGCATGACCTCTGGACAGATGGAATTGGACGGCAAGCAGACAGACATAAAAAAGCCGTACGATGCGCTGATGCGCGGCATGGCATTCTGTCCGGAAGACCGTAAGCGTGACGGCATTATCGGTGATTTAAGTATCCGTGAGAATATTTCGCTGGCCGTACAGGCCCGGAGAGGTTTCCTGCATCCCCTGAGTCTGAAGGAACAGAACCGGCTGGCAGATAAATATATTGAAGCACTGGGCATAGCGACGCCTGATGCCGAAAAGAAGATCGGCGAACTCTCAGGCGGCAATCAGCAAAAAGTTATTCTGGCACGCTGGATGGCTACTGATCCCAAGGTGCTGATTCTGGACGAACCCACACGTGGTATTGACATCGGCGCAAAGGCAGAAATCCAGCGCCTGATGCTGGAAATGTGCGGCAACGGCGTTTCAGTCATTTTCATCAGTTCAGAACTGGATGAAATCATCCGCTGTTCGAACCGCATCATTGTCATGCGTGACCGTGAAAAGGTAGCCGAATTGGATGGCGAGACCTGCACACAGGAAAAGATCCTTTCAATTATAGCTGAAGGCGCAGCAACGGCAGGAGGTGAAGCCCAATGAAGAAGAGATTCGATTTTTCAACGCTGGCACGATCCAAGGTGACTTGGGCCGTGGTAGCGGAAGCGCTCATCCTGTTGGTCTGCCTGTTTGTGCGTCCAGACTTCTTCAAAATCAGTTACCAGCCTACTACCGGCATGCTATATGGCAACCTGATTGACATCGTGAACCGCTCCAGTGAAATTACCATCATCGCCATGGGCATGACGCTGGTTATCGCACTGGGCGGAACCGACCTGTCTGTCGGCGCGCTGGTGGCAGTATCCGGCGCAATCGCGCTGAAATTCCTCCGCTGGGATGTAACGATTTACAATACTCCCGGTGATTACACAGTTTATCCTTTCATCCTCGTCCTGTTTGTGCCCCTGATCGTGTGCACACTGATGGGACTTTTCAACGGCTTTCTGATTGCCAAGGGCGATATCCAGCCGATTATTGCCACCCTGATCCTGATGGTATGCGGGCGCGGCATCGCTCAGATCCTGACCAACGGCAAGCAGTTTACCACACAATACTCCCCCTTCCGTGTAATCGGTCAGGGCAGTCTCTTTTTCCTGCCGATGCCGATCATCATCACAGCAGTCGTGATAGCGCTGGTTGTGTTGTTTGTACGTAAGACAGCCTTCGGCACATTCGTTGAAGCTGTCGGTATCAACCGAAAAGCCAGCCGTCTTTCAGGCATCAATGCTCAGATGATCATCTTCATCGTATTTGCGCTGACCGGTTTCCTGTCCGGTATTTCGGGCCTAATTTATTCAAGCCGAATCATGTCCAACGATTCCAATAACGCAGGTTTGAACTTTGAAATGGACGCCATCCTCGCGGTCGTCATCGGCGGCACCAGCATGACAGGCGGCAAGTTCAGTCTGCTGGGCACAGTGCTTGGTTCCATCATCATCCGTACCATTGTGACGCTGGTCTACTATTTCGGCATCGCTTCTGAAGCTACCATGGCATTCAAGGCCGTCATTATCGCGGTCGTCATCGTGCTCCAGTCTGAGCCTGTGCGGAACTACTTCGCCAAGCGCGGCAAGGCGAAAGCAATGCTTGCGAATGGAGGTATGCGCGGATGAAGAAGAATCAGTATATCGGCCGTCAGAGCATGATAAGCCGCATCTTGAATCCTAAGTTCATCATGGTGTATGCCACCATCGCACTTTTTCTGATTATTTATCTGTTCGGTGCGCTCGCGTACGGCAACAAAGGCTTTACTACACTTCGTACCTTTACCAACCTGTTTGTTGACAATGCCTATTATGGCATCTCCGCAGTCGGCATGACCATGGTTCTGATCACCGGCGGCATCGACCTGTCAGTCGGCGCTGTAGCCTCCCTGACGGGCATGTTTATTGCCTATGGCACCTCGGTGCTCGGGCTGCATCCCTTGATCTGCATCGTATTCTCCATGATCGTCGGCGTGGGACTCGGCCTGCTGATGGGCTGGGTCATTCATTACCTAAATGTTCCGCCCTTCATTACAACACTGACCGGCATGTTCCTTGCGCGCGGCGTCTGCTCGCTGATCAGCCGTGAATCCATTGAGATCAAACACGCAATGATCGATGCGCTGTCCGGATGGCGTGTCAACTTCATGCACCTCAAGGACGGCCAGTGGGTAAAAGTCAAGCCAACAGCGTTTATCAATTTCAACGTCCTCCTGTTTATCGCTGTATTACTGGTAGGCATGTACCTGCTGCAGCGTACACGTTTCGGCCGCAATATCTACGCAATCGGCGGCAATGAGCAGAGCGCCAAACTGATGGGCCTGCCCGTAGGAAAAACCAAAGTGCTGGTTTATGGCTTCAATGGTATGTGTTCCGTACTGGCCGGTATCGCCTACGCCCTATATGTCAAGAGCGGATGGAATCTCTCCCTACAGGGTGCTGAACTGGATGTCATCACCTGCGCCGTCATCGGCGGCACACTGCTCACCGGCGGCGTCGGATATATGATCGGTACCCTGTTCGGTGTACTATTAAAGTCCATTATTCCCGCACTAATCACTTTCAACGGCAATCTGCTCTCCTGGTGGGGTAAAATTGCCACCGGTTTGCTGCTTCTGCTGTTCATCCTCATCCAAAAGATCGTGGTCAGTTCTTCCGGTGCGAACAAGATGAAGAGCAAAGCAAAAGTCACCAAAGAATAAAGCTGCTCCGAATATTAAATAGTGCCGCCCTAACAGGCGGCACTGCTGTTATGATTGACAGTAATTCAAATCGATATTACGCTTACACGCTCAGATGCCTGTCCATCAGCATCGCCGTCGCCAGGTACATGAGCACGGAGAAGCCAATCGCGATCGCGGCGTCCCAGTAGAAGGCCGGGATCCAGGACATATTCCGGGTGCAGACCTGCTGCAGGGACGTCACTCCCCAGTTGATCAGGATGAAGAGCAGCAGGGCGATCCAGCCGTTGTGCTTTTTGCCGTTTAGCAGGCAGGTCGCGACCACGTCCGCCAGGTAAGCGGTCATGACCGTGGACAGCCAACCGCAGAGGAAACTGACCGTCAGCGCGAGGAACAGCCGCCAATCGAGCGTTGTCTCGATCCTGAGCTGCTTCATCAGGTCGGTCACGAATTCCATGAGCTGGTCCAGCTGGCCGTAGTGCCCGAAGAGCAGCGTCACGTCCAGGACGCCCAGCACGAAGAAGAACGCGCCTGCCACGAAGATCGACAGTCCGTTTTCGATGACCTTGCCGCCCAGGATCTTATAGCAGCTGTTCGGCGTCATGTAAAGCATATAGCCCTGCTTGGTGTTCATGTCCTGGTGCATGGTCAGAATGCTCTGAATGCCGATAAACAGGATCCCGCCGAAAGCGAGGAAGGTCAGAAACACGGCAGAAATGCCGGTGA
The DNA here is from genome assembly GCA_017430225.1 of Clostridia bacterium. Classification (GTDB taxonomy): domain Bacteria; phylum Bacillota; class Clostridia; order Christensenellales; family Aristaeellaceae; genus UBA4246. Next base: position 22,246 of record JAFRNK010000094.1, read on the forward strand.
AATTCTCCTTATCCAGGTACAGGCTGATCAGGAAGGCCAGCTCCATGCAGGCCGTGATGACCAGGATAATCAGTTTCGTGCTCCAGGTTTTCCTGAATTCATATTTGATCAGGTTCTTCATGCTTCCGCACCTCCCTGCATACCGTAGATCTGTCTGTATTCGTCCGCGATGGAGCAGCCGTTCTCGATGCGCTCCGTCTCGATATCAACTTCCTTGACCAGTTTCCCGCTGCGTATGAAAACCGCACGGTCCGCGATCGTTTCCATTTCCTCGACCAGGTGGCTGGACATCAGGAGCAGCTTGTCCGGGGAAGCCGCCGCGATGATCGCTTCCTTGATCCGGTCGCGCGCGAGCAGGTCGATGCCGTTGAAGGGCTCGTCGAGCATCCATACTGTGGCGTCCCTCGCGAGTGTGACCGCGATCTTGGCTTTCGCCATCATACCGGAAGAAAGATTCTTGATCTTCATGCTTTCGTCCAGTTCGAAACTGTTGAGCAGTTCCGCATACCGCATCATCGAGAAATCCGTGAAGAAATCCTCGTAATAGCGTCCGACGTCCCTGAGCGACATCCAGGTGTAGAAATAAGGTTCCGTGGACATATAGGCGATATGCGCGCGGCTGTTCACACCGACCGGCTCACCTTCGAACTTGACGACTCCGCTCGTGGGCTTGCACAGACCCGCGGCCATTTTCATCCAGGTCGTCTTGCCGCTGCCGTTCGGGCCGAGCATCGCGTAGATATGGCCCTGTTCCAGCGACAGGCTCACCTGATCGACCGCCTTCGTCGCTCCGAATACTTTGGTTACTTCTTCACTTTTCAGCATATGCATCCTCCTGACTGATCATTTTCGCGGCTTCCTCCCGGCTGTAACCCAGGGAAGCCATTTTTTTGATATAATCTCCGACTGCCATCTGCGCCATCCGGGTGCGCAGTTCCGTAATCCGCTCCTGCGATTCCGTGACATAGGTCCCCATGCCGCGGCGCATTTCCACCAGATTCTCTTTTTCAAGCTCCTGGTACACTCTCGCCGCTGTGTTGGGGTTGATTGTGTACTGGAGCGCAAGCTCCCTCCCGCCTGGCAGTTTGGCGCCGGGGGGCAGCCTGTTCGTGACGATATCGGTCTTGATACAGGTCGCTACCTGCATCCAGATCGGGATGGCCGCATCGAACGTCATGACCTCTCGCCTCCTTGGTACTTAGTGTACTGTGTACATAGTACACTAAGTTATTGGATATGTCAACCCCCTTTTTACAGTTTTTCAAAAAAAATTACTGATCACCGGAAACTGCGCGCTTTCCCGCATGTTTGTCTCCGGTTGACAAGCACAGCGCAAACAAGTAAAATACATGATGCAACAGTATTCGGGAGGATGAGCATGAGGAGCAGAATTCGGTGTCTGGCAATCCTGGCAGCAGTCATGCTTTTGCTGTCAAACGCGCAGGCGTCGGGTTTTGCTTTCGGCGATACTGCTGAAGAGAGTCTTCGTTCCGCCCCCGCATATCTTTTCGACCTGGAAGCAGCGCAGGCGCTGAAAAACCTGCCGGTATTCCAAGTATCATATGAAACAGATCAACTGGTCCTGACCTGCTCCGACAGCTTGCCTGACGGATGCGCGGCAGATTTCGCCATAGCAGACGGTGCGAAAATCGCTGCCGAAATCCGCGGCCAGACCCTGACGCTTCGGCAGCCCCCGGAGATATGCTGGCTGACACTCAGCTGGAAAGAAAGCGGTGCGGCGCTGACCGCGCAGTATCTCATCCGAGTGGGCGGACACTGCGAAGTATGGAACGCAGCCGCTGACGACGGGCAGTATTATATTATAAGGAAGAACAGCGGCAATACCTACAGCCTGAGCTGCGAACTTGAAAACGTCAAAAGCACTACCCTGTATTATGATGCGGAAGGCCGGCTGATCAGCTGCGTCATGCTGGGCGACCATCGCGGGAATGCCCCGCTGCCGCTGACGCTGCAGTACAATGCCTACGGCTGCGCCGTGAGCATCACTGCCGCCGACCTGCAGCACACGTATACTTACAGCCGTCCCCAGGCCGCCTGGCACGACGAGTCCGGAAAACCGGCAAGAAACGAACAGCTCCCTGCCTTCGATCCCGCCGAGCATCCCTCCCCTGCCGCACGGAAACTGACCATCGGCGCGATCCACCGCTCTGAGAAAAAGGCGGGAATCGACCGCGCCGCCCTGCTGTCCGCGGCCCCGACTTTGAGCGAACTGAGCATTACCGAGGAAACAGTCACTTTTCTCTCCGACGCGGACAATGCCTCGCTGACCGTGGACAGAGATACGTATTACGCCACAGCCCAGGGCACGCTGCGGCACGAAGGAACCGCATTCATTGCCGAATCGGCAGATATCTACATCGATTCCAGAACCGAAATCACCCTGGAGCGCGGCAGCATGACCGCCGTGTACCAGGCTTCCACGCTCATGCGCCTGACAGACAGCGCCAAGGGCATCACGCTGACGGCAGACGGAATTCTGACATATGAAACCGACGCCGTCACCGCGGTATACAACGCGCGGGGCAACCTTACCGAAGCGAGAATACACAGCGCTGACGGCGCACTGCTGACCTATAACCGGCAGGGCAGGCTGATTGGCTGGGCAATGGACGAATACAGCTGGAGCAAAGACAGCGGTTGGCGTACCACCGCCGTCAACGAAAAGGGCAATATCATCCACCCGGCGGTCAAACAGCCCGCCGCTGTTAATCTGAAAAACTATCCTGCAATCACGACAGAGGAGTGAACAGTATGACTGATATCGACCGTTATACAGGCAAACGCGTGCACATGATCGGCATCGGTGGCTCGTCGATGTCCGGGCTGGTGGATTTCCTGCTGGCACGCGGCATCAAAGTCACCGGCTCGGACCGGGACAATTCCCACCATGTGGAAGCGCTGGTTGCCAAGGGCGTGCCTGTAATGATCGGACACAAAGCTGAAAACGTGCACGGCGCGGACCTGATCGTCTTTTCCGCCGCCATCCATCCGGACAACCCGGAGCGCGCGGAGGCAAAACGCCTGGGCATCCCCGAAATGGAACGTTCCACCCTGCTGGGCGAACTCATGCGCGGCGCAGAGACGGCGATCTGCGTATCCGGTACGCACGGTAAAACTACGACTTCCGGCATGATCGGCCAGGCGCTGATGGACGCGGGGCTCGATCCCTCCGTGCATATCGGCGGCGAACTGGACAGCCTTCACGGCGGCACGCGCCTGGGCAGCCGGGAACTGTTCGTGGCGGAAGCCTGTGAGTACCACAGTTCTTTCCTGGAACTGCGGCCTTCTGTCGCGGTCGTCCTGAACGTGGCGGGCGACCACTTCGATTATTACCGTGACATGGACGACTATGAGAACGCCTTCTACGATTTTCTCGACCGCCTCACACCCGACGGCACCGCCGTCTGCTGGGGTGAAGACGCCCGCGCGCTGCGTCCCGCCATCCGCGCTGGGAAGCGTATCGTGACTTTCGGCTGGTCATCAAATAATGATTATTCGCCGGCAAACCTGACCTATGACGATTTCGGCCGCCCGCGCTTTGACGTCTGCCACAGCGGCGGGACGGAAGCGCACATCGAGCTCCGAATTTCCGGTGAATTCACCGTGCTGAACGCACTCGCGGCTTACGCCGCCTGCCGTCAGACTGCCGCTGCCCCGGCCGATATCGCCGCTTCGCTGAGCCGCTTTACCGGCGTTCACCGCCGCTTCGAGCTGACCGGCGTCGTGGATGGCGTGCGGCTGTACCACGATTACGGGCATAACCCGGACGAAATGCGCGCCGCGGTATCGGTCGCCATGAAGCAGAAAGCCTCCCGCGTCTGGGCCGTCATGCAGCCGCATACCTACAGCCGCGTCAAACGCCTGTTCGACGATTACCTGACCTGCACGGCAGCGGCGGACATCACACTCGTCACCGACATCTGCGCGGCCCGCGAATCGGATCCCGGCGACATCAATTCCGGAATGCTGGTAGACGGGATGCGCGCGCGCGGCGTGAACGCCGTCCTGACCCCTTCTTTCGACGACACTGAACGCTACCTGCGCGAACACTGGCAGCCGGGCGACCTGGTCCTGACCATGGGATGCGGCGACGTCAACCTGCTGAACGAGCAAATTGGCAAGCACGGGGACACGCCCAAGGGACAAGTCTGATGAACAGACGGTATCAAAACCGAACGGCATTCCGTTGTCTGGCCGTCCTGTGCCTGCTTTCTGTCTGTCTTGCCGTCAGCCCGGCCCGGGCGGAGCTTTCGCGTTCTCCATTGCTGGACGCCGCATTCCAGTTGCTGGAAAAGGACAACATCTTCCAGCGCCGGTACAACGAACTGACCGGTGCAGAGGTGACCTCCCTTTTTGAAACAGGGATGCCCTACTTTTTCGGCGGGCGTCCGACCAATCTGCTCATGTCCCGCTATCCCGAGTTCGCCAAGCGCGACTGCTGGGAAACCACGGATTATTACGAGACCAAGAGAGTCTATGTGTATGGGCTGGATTGCATGGGCTTCATGACCTGGATCTGGAAACAGTGCAAGCTGGGCAAGCTGCCCAGCATGAGCGACATCCTGAACGACAGTTACCAGCGCCATTACGACCTGTACACAGGCGGCTGGAACTGGAAGTTCGAGGAGAAACCCATTCCCGATCCCGCGACGCTGTATCAGAACCTCCGCCTCGGAGACATGCTGATCATGCGCAACAAGTACCGACATATCATGATGTATATCGGCACGCTTCGCGACTACGGCTTCACTGCGGACGAGGTTCCAGAACTTGCTGATTACCTGGACTACCCGCTGGTCATTCACTGCGGGCCACATCCCCGGTACGCTGAAGTCATCCAGAACTATATCGACGCGCATCAGGACCACTGCTGGAACTGCCTGACCACGGACGGCGGCGTCTCCGTTTCCATCCTGTACGTCCCTGCTGAGGCTGCGCCTTACCACGAGCATGTGCAGGTCACCGATTTCGATTACTTTCTTATCGACGGCGGCAGCTATCAGCTGACCATCCGCCCGACCGACGACTCGCGCGCTTTTTGCTGGCACAGGCCGCCTTCGTTGCACTGACCGCAGCGTTGTGTTATAATCAGGCCGTCACGGCGGCAAAACGGCGCCGTGCGTCAAAACGATTCAAAACCTGGAGATATCAATGAATCCATCCGGCATCCGGATTCCGGAAAACCTGAAACAACTGAACACTGAGCAGCTCGAAGCCCTGTGCGCGGGCTTACGCGAACAGATCATCGCGACCGTAGCAGAAAACGGCGGCCATCTCGCCTCCAATTTGGGGGCGGTAGAACTGACCGTCGCGCTGCTGCGCGCTTTTGACATTCCTCAGGATCAGATCCTTTTCGACGTGGGCCACCAGTGCTATTCCTGGAAACTCCTGACCGGCCGGGACGCAGATTTCCGCACCCTGCGCCAGTACGGCGGGATCTCCGGCTTTCCCAACCGAACCGAGAGCGAAGCCGACCTCTTCACCACCGGCCACGCCTCCAACGCGATTTCCCTGGCGACCGGCCTGATCCGCGCCAGGCAGCTGAACGGACAGCCGGGCCATACGATCGCTGTCCTGGGCGACGGCGCGCTGACAGGCGGCATGAGCTATGAAGGGCTCAACGACGCCGGGAACAGCAAGCTGCCGCTCATCGTCATCCTGAACGACAACGGCATGTCGATTTCCAGCAACGTCGGCGCGATGTCCAAATACCTGACCAACCTGCGCCTTTCCAAAGGCTGGCTGGGCACGAAAAAGGCCGTTTCCGGCGGCCTGAAGCGCATTCCCGTCGTCGGGAAAGCCCTGTTCACCTTTTTCGAAGGCTTCAAAGACCACATCCGCAACATCTTCGTACACGACAAGTTCTTTTCTTCCCTGGGCTTCCGGTATCTCGGACCCATCGACGGGCACAGCGTCACGGACATGGAAAAGGTCTTCCGACGCGCGACGACCCTCAACGAGCCGGTGCTCATCCACGTCGTGACGCAAAAAGGCCAGGGCTATGCCCCGGCAGAAGACAGTCCCGATGTTTTCCACGGTATTCCGCCCTTCTATGTGGACAGCGGAGCGACCAAGGAAGCTGAAGTGCCCGAATTCGGCAAGACCTCCGCGCAGCATCTGATCAGTCTGCAGCAGGCGCGCGGAGACATCTGCGCAGTGACTGCCGCCATGAAAGACGGCACGGGGTTCAGCGTGTTTGAAGAAGCCTTCCCGGACAGGCTGTTCGACGTGGGCATCGCTGAAGAACACGCCGTCAGTATGGCCGCGGGGCTCGCGCGCGGAGGCCAGCGCCCCGTATGCGCCATTTATAATACCTTCCTCCAGCGCGGATACGACCAGATGCTGATGGACGTCTGCCTGCAGAAGCTGCCTGTGCTCTTCCTGCTGGACCGGACCGGCCTGAGCGGCCCGGACGGCGCGTCCCACCACGGCATTTTCGGTCTCTCCTATTTGATGACCATGCCCGGCATGACTGTTTACTGTCCGCTGAACACGCGCCAACTGACTGCCGCGCTGGATGATGCGCTTTCGTCTAAAAACCCCACTGCCGTATGCTATCCCCGAAAGATACCGCAGGAATCGGTTTTGCTTGACGCTGACACGCAGCCCTGCGTGCAGCTTCATGAAGGAACTGACGCTGTCCTCCTCTGCGCCGGCGTGATCGCCGAAGAAGGTCTGAAAGCCGCGGAACTGCTGGCCCAGGAGGGCATCAGCCTGGCGGTGACGGCCGTGATCAGGCTGAAACCGCTGGACAGCGGGGTATGGCACGCAATCGGTACCCAGCCCTGGTTTACGCTCGAAGAGAACGTACGCAGCGGCGGCTTCGGCGAGATGCTGAGCGCGGAAGCGGCACGTGCGGGAATTACTCCTCCGAATGCCTGCTTCGCGCTGTCGGATACTTTCCCGGCTCACGGAGACCGCAAAAACCTGCTCAAAGACGCGGGCCTGGACGCGGCTTCGCTCGCGTCCACCATCAAACGCTCGATCGGAGGCCGGTCATGAAACAGCGCGCGGACATCATGCTGACGGAATCCGGCCAGGTGGACAGCCGGCAAAAGGCCCAGGCGCTCATAATGGCCGGCCAGGTCTATCTGGGCGAACGCCAGATCAAAAAAGCCTCGGAAATGATCCCCGAGGAAGAAGAACTGACCATCCGCGGCCCGGTGGACCGTATCGCGAGCCGCGGCTTTCACAAGCTTGAAAGAGCCATAGAAGTGTTTCAGCCCCAGGTCGCTGGCCGAGTCTGCATGGACATCGGCGCTGCCGCGGGCGGCTTTACCGACGTGCTGCTGCGCAACGGCGCCGGCCACGTATACGCGATCGACGTGGGCTACGGCCAGTTTGATTACCAGCTGAGCCAGGATCCCCGCGTCACCGTCATGGAGCGCACCAACGCGCGCACGCTGACCAGGGACATGTTCGACCTCCATCCGACACTGACGGTGATGGACGTATCCTTCATCTCGATCACCAAGATCCTGCCCGCAGCCATTGGGATCATGGGCGAGGAAGGCCAGATCGTCACTCTGGTCAAGCCCCAGTTCGAAGCCGGGCGCGGCCTCGTCGGCAAAAACGGCGTCGTCCGTGAAGAGAGCACGCACCGGCAGGTACTGCGTATGATCGCCGACGCCGCGGACGAACTGCAGTGGAGCGTACGGCAGTTCACGTACTCCCCCATTACCGGCCCCAAGGGAAATATCGAATTCCTGGCGGATATACGCCCCGGCCTCGCCCCTGCCCCGACCGACGCGGACATCGCCGCACTGGTGAAAGAAGCGCACGAAATCCTGAAAAAAGGACAGCAATAACCGAAAGCCGGTACAAATCGACACTTTTTCCTGTCCGTGTCGTTCAATTAAAATGTTCCTCGTGGTAAGATTCAGTCATCAAATCCAAGGAGGAATTGAGCAATGAACACAGACAAGACTTACGCAGAAAAAATCGCCAGCGAGTACGCGCCTAAGGAGACGAGGAAGGTTGTCGCCCTGAAAAAGCTCGACAGCCGCGCGAAACGTCCCGCCAACATTTTCGCTTACACTTTCGGAATCGTCATGTCTCTTGTGCTGGGCGTCGGAATGTGCCTCTCCATGAAGGTCATCGGCAACGGCAGCACGGCGTTGACGGTACTCGGCGTCATCGTCGGCGTCATCGGGATCGTCGGTATGTCGGTCAACTATCCGGTTTACAAACGGATCCTTGAAAACTCCAAGAAAAAGTATTCTGCTGACATCATCTCTCTGGCCAGACAGATCGCAGAAGAATGAAGGAGCCCCCATGAACAGGCAGGAAAGCAAATACTTCAACACAGCCTCGCTGATGGACGAGGCTCTCCTGCTTTTATTGGAGCAAAAGGATTTTGACCGGATTACCGTCAAAGAGATCTGCCAGAAAGCCGGCGTGAACCGTACGACGTTTTACCTGCACTACGAGAGCATGAACGACCTTCTGGAAGAAACGGTCAGCATGATCAGCGAGCGCTTCAAGGAGTCGCTTTCTTCCATCCCCTCAGACGATCCGAGCAAGGAAATCCTGACAAGCGAAAAGTATCTCAAGCCATACCTCGGTTTTATCAAGGAAAACATGAGGGTTTACAGGGTGATCCACCAAAGGGATCATTTATTCAATTCACAGAAGACCTTCGAAAGCTTTTACGAATCCATCTTTTCTCCCGCACTAACGCATTTCGGCGTGACCGAGCAAGAGAAAAAGTATGTATTTGCGTTCTATACACAGGGAATGGTGACGATCATCGGCAAGTGGCTTGAGGGCGGCTGCCAGGACGATGTGGAAATGATCATCGACCTTATCACACGGAATACCATGGCGTGCAGGCACGACGGACAATGAACAGCAGAAAGCAGCTTATTGAAAAATGGAAAACGGATTATGATTTCAAAACGGTCGCCAGCGCGTTCGGGTCGCTCGCTGTGACCGTCATCTTTGCTTTATACAACGGTTTTCTCGGTGTTTATCACGCTTCCCTGTGGCATGGTTCCATCTGTCTATACTATCTCATCCTCATCGTCCTGCGCTGGGTCCTGATTGCAGCAGGGAAGAAAGCCGTGCCCGCCTGCAAGCGTGAGGACAGCATAAAGAGGGTATATCTCAAGGCTTCCGTGCTCCTGCTGCTCCTGAATGCGAGCATGATCGTCCCGATCACCCTGATGATCAGACTGCAAAAGCCGGTCAGCCTGACGCTGATCCCGGCTATTTCCTCAGCAGTTTATACAGTTTATAAAGTCACCCTGGCGTCCATCAACCTGAAAAAGAGGAAAAAAGCCTCAAACAGCCTGCTCAGATTGCTTCGGACCATCAATTTCATCGACGCGCTCGTATCGATCCTTACACTTCAGAATACGCTCATCATGATCGGTACAAAAGGCGCAGGTACGGAAATGCTGCCTTTTACCGTAGTCACCAGTACGATCATCTGGGCTGCCCTGTTAATCCTGTCCATTACTGCCGTTATAAAAGGCGTCATCGGTTTACAAAGCGGTTGATGCCCTTGGGTCAGCAGATACAAACACCGGGCTTTGTTTAACGATTCAGAAAAAAACCGGCGGGGCCGCCATGGTCCCGCCGATTTCGTATTTTCCCACAATGAGTAATCAGCGCTGATTACTTTTTGAAGAAGCCAAGGATCTTCTGGATCAGGGTCTTGGTGCCGGCATCGCCGAGCTTTTCCTTGATCATTTTGATCAACTGGTTGATCTGCTCATCGGGCAGGTCGATGCCGAGCTTCTTTTCGAGCGTGCCGATGGGATCTTTGGTGAAGGACGCGAGCAGGTCCTTGTCGCCCGTGATGCTCTTGACGAGGGATTCAGCCTTGGTTTTCAGCTGTTCAAGATTCAGTTCGTCTGCCATGATAAAACCTTCTTTCTTCATTAAACAATTGTAATATTGCAGTGACCTTAAAGGGCTTATGAATAATATAAAACTATTTTTCTCCCGTGTCAAGAAAAAATGCTTTTTTGGCGCCGGCGAGAAAATACTTTCCTTGACAAAGCGGGTACGGAAACGTATAATAAAGTTGCGGAAAAATGCGGCGGTATATGGTTTTATATTCGTCGCAGGATAGTGTTTACCCCGCACGAACCGGAGTATCCTGTCCAAATACAAAGGAGGTTGTTTCCCATGTCCATCAAACTGACCATTGACGGCAACACCGCCGTCAGCCACGTCGCGTATGCGTTCAGCGACGTAGCAGCCATCTACCCCATCACGCCTTCCTCCCCCATGGCGGAAGTCGCTGATGAATGGGCCGCCCATGACCGGAAAAACCTGTTCGGCCAGACCGTCCGCATCGCCGAGATGCAGTCCGAAGCCGGTGCCGCCGGTGCTGTCCACGGATCCCTGTCCGCCGGCGCCATGACCACCACCTTCACCGCATCCCAGGGCCTCTTGCTGATGATCCCGAACATGTACAAGATCTCCGGCGAAGTCACCCCCACCGTATTCCATGTGAGCGCCCGTGCTCTGGCCTATCACGCCCTGAACATTTTCGGCGATCACTCTGACGTCATGGCCTGCCGCCAGACCGGTTTCGCCATGCTGGCCAGCAACTCCGTCCAGGAAGCGCACGACATGGCGCTGGTCGCTCATTTGGCGACCCTGAAGAGCTCCGTGCCGTTCCTCCACTTCTTCGACGGCTTCCGCACCAGCCACGAAATCCAGAAGATCGACGCCATCGACACCAAGAACTGCTACGAAGAAATCAAGGCTATCGTACCGTGGGACAAGATCGCCGAGTTCCGCGCCCGCGCCCTGAATCCGGAACATCCGCATCAGGCCGGTACCGCCCAGAACAGTGATATCTACTTCCAGGGCCGTGAAGCTGCCAACAACTTCTACGCTGCCGTTCCCGCCATCGTGGAAGAGTGCATGGACGAAGTCGCCAAGCTGACCGGTCGGGTTTACAAGCCCTTCCAGTATGAAGGCGCTCCGGATGCCGAAAAGGTCATCATCTCCATGGGCTCCAGCTGCGACGTTGCCCACGAGACCATCAACAAGATGCTCGAGAGCGGCGAAAAGGTCGGTATCGTGAAGTGCCACCTGTACCGTCCCTTCTCTGTGGAATACCTGATGAAGGTGCTCCCGAAGACCGTGAAGAAGATCGCCGTGCTGGACCG
>JAFRNK010000095.1 GCA_017430225.1 Clostridia bacterium
GGACCTCCAGCCACAACTTCGTTCAGTTCGCGGATGAGAACCGGACTGAGGAAGAGGATCTGGCCGTGGCCAAGTTCATCAACTTCATGGGCGAAAACAGCCTGACCTGGGCGCGTGACGCCGGCCAGTGCCCCGCTCACCTGTCCATCAACAACGTTGCTGAGTTTGTGGATTATCCGCAGGCCTTCCTGGCGGATCCCGCCCGCTCCGACGAGCTGGCCATCTACAAGTACCTCTACTGGGGCCTGTTCGACACCGCTTTCGGCCGTGTTGGCTGGGACTTCGTGGACGGCACCATCAGCATTGACGACGCTCTGGCCCAGATCGACCAGGAAATCGCCGACGCGATCGCCGCTCAGTAATCAACTGGTTTCCAGGGGCGAAGGGCAATACCCTTCGCCCCATCCTCTGTTTTTTGATTTCATGTGAAGAGAGGTGGCCCGGATGACTCAAATTGCGTCTGCAGCCAGAAAGAAGGCGCTGACCCCGCAAGCCATATGCGCCATGGTCCTGGCGCTGGCTTTTTTCATCCTGTTCGCAGTGTCGGGCGTAGCGGCATCGACAACGCTGAAGGAAACGACGGTCAGCACCCAAATGCCGCTGGCCCAGCTGTTTTTCTCGCTGTCCAGCGCAAGCATCCTGCTGATTCCGCTGGCGCTGGTATGCATGCTGTGCGCGCTGATCGCCCTGCTGGGAAAGCAGCGCAACGTCGCCATGTTGTTTTCCCTGGTATCCTTCGTGGCATTCGGGCTGTTCATTATCCTCTTCTCGCGTGAAAAGATGAATTCCGCCCTTTACACGCCCCTCAGCGACGCGCTGAAGGAAGCCGGGGTCAAATTCAAAAAGCGTGACATCAAGGGCATCGATACCGTATTTACGCCCGGTGTATACCTGGCACTGGCTGCGGCCGGCCTGACAGCGTTCCTGTGCATGCCCAACTTTGCCCGGGAATCGGACCGCCGCGGCGTGAAGCACGACCTGCTTCCCTACGCCTATATCGCGCCGCACCTGTTCTTTTTCATAATTTTCTTCATCACACCCGCCGTGTACGGCGTATATGCCGCTTTCACCAAGTGGGACCTTTTCAACGAGCCCGTGTTCATCGGCCTTGAGAACTTCAAGACCATGCTGTTCGACAGCCAGAACACCTATTACCGGCAGCTGCGCAACGGTCTGTGGAACACGGTGAAATTCGTGCTCTACTCGGTGCCCTTCTGCATCCTGGTGCCGCTGCTGCTCGCGCTGGCGCTGAACGCCAAGGCCCGCGGCAGCAAGTTCTTCCAGGCGATGTATTATTTCCCGAGCCTGCTTTCCATCACGACCGTCACGCTGAGCTGGCGCTACATGTTCAGCCCCGATTACGGCGTGATGAACCGCTTCTTCGGCTCCGCCGCCAACTGGTTCACCCCGCCCTATTCATGGATCGTGATCGTCGTGGTCACCGTGTGGTGGTGCACCGGCTCGACCATGGTCATCTACCAGAGCGCCCTCGCTTCCATCCCGCAGGACCATTACGAAGCCGCCTCCGTGGACGGCGCCGACGGATGGCAGAAGTTCCTGCACATTACGCTGCCCGGCATGCGGTACCCGCTGATGTACACCTTCGTCACCTCCGTGGTCGCACAGTTCAACATTTACGGCCAGCCCCTGATCCTGACCGGCTTCGCCAATAAGGAAGCCAACGCCGTGCTGCTCATGTACATCCAGGAAAACGCTGTTAAGAAGCAGGTGGCCGGTATGTCCGCCGCCATGGCGCTGATCCTGGGTATCTGCATCATGGTCGTTTCCTTCGTTCAGCTCCGGATCATGCGGAACAACACGCCGGATTGAGAAAGGAGGAGGCTTGTATGGTAGATTCAAAACGCGGAAAGCGGATCGCCCTGATTTTCATGATCGTTCTGGGTGTCGCCTGGGTCGTGCCGATCCTGTGGCTGGTGCTCAACTCGTTTAAAACCGACTCTGACTTCATCACCTCCTTTGCCACGGTCACCGGCCCCTGGGACTATCTGACCCGCCTGGTGCCGCGCAAATGGACGGTTGTCAACTATATCGAGATGTTTGTGGGCGGCAGCGGTACCAACACCACGTCCAACATCCTCGCGATGTTCAAAAACTCATTTATTGTCTCCATTACGGTGACGGTCTGCGCCGTGTTCATCACCTCGCTGTCTGCCTATGCCTATGAGCGTCTGGACTTCAAAGGCGGCGAAAAGATCTTCTGGGCGCTCCTGTACATGAGCATGTTTCCGAATGTGGTCAACCTGCTGCCCATGTTCCGCATCGCCAACGCGCTGGGCTGGGTCAATAACCTGAACGCGCTGATCTGGCCGAGCCTGGCAGGCGTATTCAACATCTTCCTGATCCGCAACTTCATGCGCGGCATCCCCAAAGCGCTCGATGAAGCAGCCACCATTGACGGCGCGAGCAGCCTGCAAGTATACACGCACGTGATACTGCCCTCCATCATGCCCGTCATGATCGTCGTGGCGCTGTTCTCCTTCAACGGCGCGTGGAACGACTTCCTGTGGCCGTCCATCGTCATGACCGACGTCAAGAACCAGACGCTGACCGCCGGCCTGCGCCTGCTCAGCGGCCAGTACGAGCAGAAATGGGCGCACATGATCGCCTCCTGCCTGGTGTCCATGCTGCCGCCTTTCATCCTGTACCTGGTCGCCCAGAAATACTTTCTCCAGGGTATTTCAGTACAGGCAGGCGTCAAAGGATAAGGACAGAGCGCTTTGTCGCCAATCCGGGGTCGTCAAGGACATCGGGAATCTCTTCGTACCAGCAGGGGAGGACGGATATGGCCTGTTTCGAACCGCAAAACGGATTAGCACATCGGAGAAACTGGAGGGATGGCTTTGGCGTCTGGTAAAGGGGAAAAACGGACTGCTTTGTTATTCCTGGTCGTTTTGGGTATCATATGGTTTGCTCCGATTATTTGGCTGGTGCTGAATTCCTTCAAGACAGATTCCGAATTCATTACATCCTTCACGATGTTGAAGAACCGGTGGGACTATCTGAGCCGGATGATCCCCCGCCGATGGACGACGGAAAACTATGTGGAAATCTTCATCGGGGGCAGTGGGATCAACACCACATCCAATATACTTATGATGTTCCGGAATTCCTTCATTGTTTCCGTTGCCGTGACGGTACTGAACGCGGTGGTAACCTCCTTCTCCGCCTTCGCATATGAACGGCTGGAGTTCAAGGGCGGAGAAACGATCTTCTGGACACTGATGTACCTGAGCATGTTCCCGAACGTGGTGAACCTGCTGCCCATGTTCCGCATTGCCACGGCACTGGGCCTGGTCAACAACCTGAATGCGTTGATTTGGCCGAGCCTGGCGGGCGTGTTCAATATCTTTCTGATCCGAAACTTTTTAAAAGGGATTCCGAAAGTACTGGACGAGGCCGCCTCAATTGACGGCGCGTCAAGCTTTCAGGTTTATCTGCACATCATTCTGCCGAGTATCGTGCCGGTGATGATCGTGGTAAGTCTGTTCTCGTTCAATGGAGCGTGGAACGATTTTCTCTGGCCATCCATCGTCATGACAGATGTCAGAAACCAGACGATTACCCCGGGGCTGCGGCTGCTGGACGGACAGTATGGCGGAGAATGGGCGCACATGATCGCGTCCTGCCTTGTATCCATGCTGCCGCCTTTCATCCTGTACCTGGTCGCGCAGAAGTACTTCCTGCAGGGCATTTCGGTACAGGCCGGCGTCAAGGGATGATACATACTGAATTCACACTCTTACAACCATAATTTGGGAGCTGTTGCATAAAATTCTGAACGCCCTCATCCGTCACGCCTGCGGCGTGACACCTTCCCCCGAGATCGGGGGAAGGCTCTCACTTGATCGTAAACCAAGAGATTTGTATTCATTGGTTACTTCTCCTGCTCAGTGAGAGCACACGCCAAAAGCCTTCCCCCGAGATCGGGGGAAGGTGGGCCGCGAAGCGGCTCGGATGAGGGCTGTTTTGATGATATGCAACAGCCTCTTTTCAGGAGGAAAGCTTATGCGCAGCTGGCTCGCCTTATTACTGATCGTGATGTTCTGCCTCACGCCGCTCATGGGTCAGGCGGAAGAACTCCCCCTCCTCGACTTCAGCGCGGTGAAAGACCGCTTTGTCAGCAATCCGAGAAACGTCAAGGACATCGGCGATCCATTCGTGCTGGCGGAGGATAACGCATATTATATGTACGCCACCGGCGGCCCGATCGGCTTCTTCACCTGGCGCAGCAGCGACCTGGCAGCCTTCGAGAAAATCAAGGTCCTGAAAAAAGTCAACTGGGCGTCGGGCGATTACTGGGCGCCGGAAGTATACCGCGTGGGCGACAAATACGTGATGCTTTTTACCGTACGCATGAGGGAAAACGGCAGCCTTCGCACAGGCATCGCCTTCGCGGACGCCCCGGAAGGCCCGTTTGAAGATCCCCTGGACCGGCCGCTGATGGACTACGGCTATGCCACCATTGACGCGACCTTGACCTGGGACGACGACGGCAATCCTTACATGATCTTTGTGCGCGACTGCTCGGAAAACAACGTGAACGGCCACCAGGAAAGCCATATCTACGGCGTGCGGCTGGCAGACGACCTGCTTTCCACTGAAGGCGATCCCGTTCTGCTGCTCAAACCGGAAGGCGAGTGGGAGACCAAGTCCGGCGACACGCGCTGGAACGAAGGCCCCGTCGTCGTGAAGCACGGCGGTAAGTATTACCTGTTCTACAGCGTGAACGGCTACTGGATGAAGGAGTACTCGGTCAGCGTCGCTGCAGCGGACGCGCCGCTCGGCCCCTACGTCAAACAGGCCAACAATCCTCTCCTGGTGTATACCGAGGACGAAAAAGGCGTAACGGTCTCCGGCCCCGGCCACAACGCGTTCTTCACGGTCGGCAGCGAGCTCTTTACCAGCTACCATACGCACACCTACCCGCAGGCGCCTTCCGGAAACCGCCAGCTGTGTGTAGACCGCGCGGGATTTCATTCCGACGGCACTGCGTATATCGACGGCCCCACCCTTGCGCCGCAGCTGCGGCCGCTCCGTGACATCGGCTGCCGGAGCCTGCTGCCGCTTGCTACGTGCACGGGCGACGACCAAGGGCTGCTGACCGACGGCGACACCTGCGCGAGCGCTGCTTCCGCGGCGTGGGCCTGGCAGGGCAAAAACGCCGCTTATCATTGGGAAACGCCTGTCGCCGCCGATCTGCTGATCATCTATCCTGCCGCAGGAGGAGCGCTGGCAGGTACTGTCACCGTCAATAACAGCCTGACCGCTTCCTTTGAACTGCCCGCAGCCGGCAAGCCCGGCCAGGCGGTCATCCTGCCCTTTGAGCCCCTGCAGATCACTGATCTAAGCGTGGAATTTACTGAAGGATCCAAAGCAGGAGAAATCCTGTTGATCGGGGAATAATAAGAAATAAGCCCTGTAAATAATAAAGCCAGGAGCAGGGCGGTTCCCCGGGCTTTCAGGAGGACAGTGCCTTGGATTCAGGTAAAGCGGTAAAGCGCCCGCTGCTGAAACTGTTTTTCAGCATGCTGTATATCAGCGCTTTCACCTTCGGCGGCGGCTTCGTGATCGTGACCTTCATGAAGCGCAGATTCGTGGACGAACTGCATTGGATCAGTGATCAGGAGATGCTGGACATGATCGCCCTGGCGCAGTCCTGCCCCGGCCCCATTGCCGTAAACGCGGCGATCCAGGTCGGCTGGAAGATGGGCGGCTTTGCCGGGATGATCGCCGCGGTGCTCGGCACGATCATCCCGCCGGTGGCGATCCTCTCCGTGATTTCGCTCTTTTACCGTCTGTTTGCGGAAAACCGCTATATCGCACTGGTGCTGAAAGGCATGTCCTGCGGCGTGGCGGCCGTGATCCTGGACGTGTCTGTCAGCCTTGGGAAAAACGTACTCAAAGCCAAAGACTGGATCCATCCTGTCATTCTGATCGCAGCTTTCATCGCGACTTTCTTCCTGAAAATCAACGTCATCTGGATCATCCTGACTGCCGCCGCTATCGGCGCCGTCACGGTCCTGGCACGCCGGAAGGGAGGGACGCAGGCATGATCCTGTTCGAACTGTTCTTCTGCTTCCTGCAGATCGGCCTGTTTTCCGTCGGCGGCGGATACGTCGCCATCCCCCTGATCCAGAATCAGGTCGTACACCTTCACGGCTGGCTGACCGAGGCCGAGTTCCTGGACCTGGCCACCATCGCCGAGATGACCCCCGGCCCCATCGCCATCAACGGCGCTACCTTTATGGGCATCAAGATCGCCGGGCTACCCGGCGCAGTCGTTGCAACTTTGGGCTGCATACTGCCGTCGCTGGTCATTGTCTCGGTGCTTGCCTACGTCTACCGCAAATTCCGCGGGCTGCCGGTACTGCAGAGCGTCCTTTCGTCTCTGCGGCCGGCGGTCGTCGCGCTGATCGGCGCGGCCGGATTGAACATGCTGCTGCAGATCGCCTTCGGCGGCCGGAACAGCATCGCCCTGCCGAACGCCCGCTGGGCGGAAATCGCGCTGTTCGCAGCCGCGTTTTTCGGCTTGCGCAAATTCAAGCCCAGCCCCATCCTGATCATAGCCCTCTGCGGCGCTGCAGGCCTGGCGCTGGGACTGTTCGGGATATTCTGAAAACGCTTTACTGATAATAAAACAGGATCCACGCACAATTGCATGGGTCCTGTTTCGTTATTGATCTGCCGAACGGATCAGTCGTCCTGCGCAGTCAGGCCAGACACGCCGAAACTCATGAGGTGCTTGGTCTTGCGGGAACTGCCGTACTTCATGTTCAGGCTTTCGCCGAGGAAGCAGAGGGAGGTCGTCCAGCCGCCGTCCAGATTCATCGCCTCAGTCGCGCCGAGCTCAAGCATCTTGATCGCCGCCCAATCCAGATACACGCCGTTGCTGGTGCTCGTTTCCGAGACGCCGGGAATCGCAGCTTTTTTGTTATAAGTACGTCCCGTGATATCCAGCACGATATAGTGGCCGGGCTCCACCATACCCAGTACCATGCGCGGCTCGCGGTAGTGGTAGTAGTTCTCTTTCTTCGCTTCGGCTTCCGTCAGCTTCATGTGATCTCCCAGGCGGCCGTCCGTGACCAGGATGGGGCCGAAGGCCAGCACATCGGTCGCGCCCATGTCCAGGAACTCCTGAGCGGTATAGGTCCGAGCGGGATAGCACTTGAGTGTACCGTCCGCAAAGTAGGCCATGTTTTCCAGCTTGGGGAAGCCGCCCTGGCGCTCTTTTTTGGGGCTGTCGGCGATGATCTCGCCGTTGCGGACGACGACGCCGACCGTCATTTTATTGTACTGACGATAGGCGTGGAAATCGTCAGTAAACGCCAGCACCGCCTGATTGTTGCGGGCAATCGCGCGCGGATACTGCCATTGTTTTCCTTCCGAGAACAGGGGCTTCATGCGCTCGCCTTCGCCGGTGCGGATATCGCACTCGAACCAGATGACCTTTTCCTTCGCGTCGCGCTTGCGGTGGATGATTACCTGCAGCGACCGGGACAGGTAAGCCCAGAAGCCGTTTTCCATGTCCTGGACGGCGAACTCGGTATCCTTCACAAGGAAGCCTTTTTCGTCGCGCTCGGGCGCCCCGGGCACGTCAAGCGGCGCGGAGACGTCGACCGGCGCCGGCGTCGGCGTCGCTTCCGGCACCGGACTCGGCGTCGCGGCGGCAGTGCCGTCTGCAGCGACGCAGTATTCGGAGAAAATCAGCTCCCACAGCTCTTCGGTCACCTTGCCGGTCTCTTTGAGCCCGTTGTTTTTCTGCAGCTGGCGCACGCGGTCCGCCGTGGTGCCGTTGTACTCATTGCTGAATTTCTGTGAAGTGAAATAACCGAGTTCGTACATGCGCTCCTTCAGTTCGAGCACATGCGCGTTGCGGTCCCCGCGGTCCAGCACCGCGGCGGACGCCAGCGGAATTGATGTGACGAGCAGCACTGCGATGAGCAATGCCGCGATCAGTTTTCTGTACATGATCCTACCTCATTTGATGGTGACGGGCGTCCCCAAATCGCACATGGCGAATAGGGCGTCCATTTCTTCCGGTTCCAGGGCGATGCAGCCCGCGGTCCAGTTTTCCGCGCTGCCGCCTCCGTGGATGTAGATCTCCCCGCCCAGCGCCGTGCCCCACGGCGGCCTCGTGCGGGTCTGCTCCGCCTGGCGGAACAGGGGCATCAGTTCCTCGCCGATGATCCCCAGCCGGACGCCGTTTTCGGCGTCGGCGGCAGAGGGATAGCTCAGGCCCAAGGAGGGGCCGTATTTGCCCTTCTCCTTCTTCAGGCAGACATAATACTCGCCTTCCGGGGTGCGCAGGTCGCCTTCCCGGCGCTTGGGGCCGTCCGCGCGGCCGAGTCCGGCCCGGCAGCAAAACACCGGCGCGCCGTCCTCTCCGAACAGCGTCAGCCGGCGAAAGGCCTTTTCGATCAGGATATTCACGGCTGCCCGGGCCGTGCGCCGCCGCTCCTGCGCGGGCGGATCAGGTCTCCGGCCCAGTCCGCGATGCGGTACGGCAGGCGGCGGTGCTTTTTATAGGTCAGTGCAGCGTTGAACGCGGCGCGGTGGTATTCACGGTTCGTAGGCTCCATCTGCACCGCGGCGCGATACGCCTGGTGCGCGCTGCCGTACTGGCGCAGCCCGGTCAGGATCTGCCCTTCCAGGTAATAGTATTCCGCGTCCTTGACCGGCGTGCGGGCAAGCTGGCGCAGGGCGGACTCATACTGCCTGAGCCCGATCAGGCGCTTGCTCAGCGACTTCGCTTCCGGCAGCGGCAGATCGGGCGTGATCTGCGGCGTGCGGCGCTCCGCCGCTTTCACCGCCTCACGGTAAGCGAGGTTCAGCTGGACCAGGTGCGTCTGCGCGATTTCCTGCTCCGTGCTGTCCGAAAACTGGTCCGGATGCCAGCGCTTGACCAGCCGGTGATAGGCCGCTTTGATGGTTTCGAGATCCGCGTCTTCGCTGACTTCCAGCACAAGGAACGGATTGAGAATGGTTTCTGACAACGGAGTGATCCTCCTAATCGACAGCACTTTATTTGCTGCCTGAAAACAATAATTGAAAGTGACGTGAGCCGGGGCATCTGAGGCATGTAATCATTGAATCCACCGATTTATTCGGTGGATGGCAAAGCCACCCGCAGGGTGAAATGATGAAGTGCCGCAGATGCCGTGCAGAGGGGATTGTCAAGGGGGAACCCCTTGACTGAACTCCGCAGCGGCGGCATGTACGCCGCGAGGAGATTCCGCCCTGCGGAATCACCCTTGCAGCGTTTCCGCCCGGAAATCCCGAAGGGATGACAGGAAACGCTGAGGGGGTTATCGCAAGGGGGACGTGTCCCCTTTGCGGCATCGTTCACGGTGTGAACGGTGCTATACTGGTTCTCTGCGGATTTTCGCGCCGAGCTTGCGCAGTTTCTCCTCGAGATGCTCGTATCCGCGCTCGATCAGTCCGGGCTCGTAAATCTCGGTGGTGCCTGTGGCCATCAGGCCGGCGACCACCAGGGCCGCGCCCGCGCGAAGGTCGGTCACGGTGACCGGCGCGCCGTGCAGTTCGGGAACGCCCTCAATCAGCGCGGTCTGTTCCATGATCTGTACGTGAGCGCCCATGCGCCGCATTTCGGACAGATGCTTGAAGCGGGATTCGAAAATAGTTTCATAGATCAGCGAGTTCCCCTGCGCCATGCAGAGAAGCGCGCTCATGGGCTGCTGCAGGTCGGTCGGGAAGCCAGGATACTCCTGGGTCTTGATGTTGACCGCGCGGTGCGCGCCGATCGGCCGCACGCGGATCGCATCGTCCGCGTCCGTAACGCTGACGCCCATCTCCAGGAGTTTGGCCGTCAGGGATTCCATATGCGTCGGGATGCAGCCGTGGATGGTCACGTCGCCTCGCGTCGCGGCTGCCGCGATCATCAGCGTGCCCGTCTCGATCTGATCCGGGATGACCGTATACGTGCCGCCGTGCAGGCTTTCCACCCCGCGGATGCGGATCGTGTCCGTACCGGCGCCTTTGATCCTGCCGCCCATCGCGTTCAGGAAGTTCGCCAGGTCGACGACGTGCGGCTCCTTGGCGGCGTTCAGGAGCACGGTATTGCCCTTCGCCTTGACAGCGGCGAGCATAACGTTGATGGTGCCGCCGACGGTCGGACGGTCGAAATAGACCGCCGCGCCGGTCATCGTGCCTTTCGCGCAGATCATGCCGTTGGACTCGGTGACCTCTGCGCCGAGGGCACGGAACCCCTTGATGTGCTGGTCGAAAGGCCTGTTGCCGATCGCGCAGCCGCCGGGATAGCCCACATTGGCCTCTCCGAACCGCGCGAGCAGCGCGCCAAGCAGATAATACGAAGCACGCATGCGCCGCGTCTGGCGGTACGGCACCGTACAGTCGTTTACGCCGCGCGGATCGATGGTGATGCGCTTGAGCGCATCGTCATAGCTGACCCTCGCGCCGAGCAGCTCCAGGATATCCCGAAGCACATGCACGTCCTCGATGTCCGGCATGTTCTCAATCACACAGGGCTCGTCACAGATCAGCGCCGCGGGAATGACCGCGACCGAGGTGTTTTTGCCCCCGGATACTTCCACATCGCCCTTCAGCGGCTGCCCGCCGGTAATCAACAGCTTGTAAGTGTCCATGTCGCCCTCCCTACGTGATACGTGGTGAGTATAACATAAATCACCGTGAATGGGAAGACAAAAATGCGCCCGCTAACGAAAAACTGCACCTCGGACAGGCTTTTCGCCGGCTGACTCCTGTCCGGCGCAATACGCAGTGAAGGAAACTACCGGCGGTATTGATGTTTCCACACTACAAACTTTCCGTACTTCCGCCTTTATTCCGGCGTTCCAGATCAGTACCGCCGCCTGCGGGACGGTACTTTTCCTTTGCTATCCGCGGCTGTTTGGTGTATGATAGTGGCGCTGCCCGTCCGAGGGCACCAAGCGGGCAGACACAAGGCACTAAGGGAGAACGTATCCTTGCACTTATTGGATCTTTCAATGCTGTCCACAATCTTTACGCTGGCCTGGCCGACCATGCTGGAACAGCTGATGCAGACGGCAGTACAATATATAGATACCGCGATGGTCGGCTCGCTGGGTACGCGGGCGACAGCGGCAGTCGGCGCTACAGGAACGGTGAACTGGCTGGTCGGTTCTACGGTGTCCTCCATCGGCATCGGCTTTCTGGCGCTCATCAGCCAGTCCATCGGCGCCGGTGACGAAAAAACAGCGCACCGTTCGGCGGCGCAGGCGGTGACCATCACGCTGATTGCCGGTTCCTTTCTGACGCTGTTGACAGTGCTGCTTTCTACCGCGGTGCCGGTCTGGATGCAGGTAGACACGGCAATCCGCGATCTGACAGCCAGCTATTTCCGCATCTTTTATTCCGCCATGCTCTTTCGTTCCGCATCCATCATCCTGGGCATGGTACTGCGGGCGGCAGGAGATACGAAAACCCCAATGCGTACAGGCATCGCCGTCAATATCATCAACGTCGTGCTGAACGTGGTCTTCATCTATCCCTCCGGGGCGATCCGGGTTCTCGGCCTTCAGCTTCCGATATGGGGCCTGGGTATGGGTGTGCAGGGCGCGGCGCTCGCTTCCGCGCTGTCCTTCGCCTGCGGCGGGATCATGATCGCCCTGGCACTCTTCCGGCATCATACTGTCTCCCCCCTCGGCGAGTCCCTCCGGCCGAACCGGAAGATTCTCCGCCGCGTTTTCCGCGTCGCGCTGCCGAATATGATTCAGCGCTTCGGGACGTCCCTGGGCTACGTGGTCTTTGCCGCGATGATCAACAGCCTGGGCGAAGTCTCGACAGCCGCGCACACTGTCGCGAACACGGTTGAATCGGCCTTCTATATCCCCGGCTGGGGCATGCAGACCGCCGCGGCGACACTCTCAGGCAATGCCTTTGGCGCAAAGGATCCGGAAAGGATCCGCCGCCTCGGGCGCTCCCTTGTGCTGCTGGAAGTCCTGCTGATGGTCCTGTCAGGCGGCCTGCTCTTCCTGTTCGCCGAACCGCTGGTGATGATATTCACCAAGGATCCCCAGGTGATCCGCCTCGGCACCACCGTCCTGAAGATGGTCGCCGTTTCCGAACCGTTCTATGGCATCCCAATCGTCGTCGAGGGGATGATGCAAGGCGCCGGCCAGACCCGTTTGCCTCTGATCATGAATGTCTCCTGCATGTGGGCCATCCGTATCTTCGGGACCTTCATCTGTACCCGTTTCCTGGGCCTGGGGCTCGTTTCCGCCTGGGGCTGCATGATCGCGCACAACCTGACGCTGTTTGTCTGTTTCGGTATCTGTTATCTCCGCGGGAAATGGCTGCCGGAGAATACTGTTCTTCAATAATAGGACAGTGTTCCCGGATTATTGATGCCCGGACTCCATTTTTGCAGGAGACTGTACATGCTCAGGCAGCGGTCGGCAGAACGCCGACACAAAGATCAGAGTCCCCCCGGCATATTGATGGATAAATAAAATATCTTGCGAAATGATTTGTCATCGTATATAATGCTTGTGGATGTTTGAGCGGCCATAGCAGACGGTGAAAGGGGTTGGCTTTCATGACCGTCAGGTATAGGATTCCTCTGTCAGTCAAGAATAGCGATGCCCTTTTCAGTTGTCAAGGGTTTGTTTTGACGCGGTGATTGCCGCGTCATTTGACGTTTTGGGAATGAAGGAGGGAATACCATGAATAAACGGTTCTGGATGCTGCTGGCAGTCGCGGTGCTGCTGACAGCGCTTTGCATCGGCGCGGCGGCGGAAAACGGCGGGCAATGCGGGGAAAATGTGTTCTGGATGCTGTCCGGCGACGGGAAAACCCTGACCATTTTAGGGACAGGAGAAATGGCAGACTATGCCGAGCCGGATGAGGTGCCCTGGCACAGTAAATGCGAAAGCATCACCCGGGCAGTGGTAGGAGAGGGGATTACCCGTATCGGGAATCTGGCCTTCATCGAGTGCCGGAGCATGACCGGGGTAAGCCTGCCGGACAGCCTGACGGCCATTGGCCAGCACGCCTTTGATTACTGTACCGGTCTGACGGAGGTATCCCTTCCCGGGGGCCTGACGGAGATTGACGCGTGCGCATTCCGATTCTGCGGCAGCCTGAAGGAGATTCTTTTCCCGGTAGGTCTGAAGGAGCTGGGAACCCAGGCCTTTGCCCATTGCACGGGTCTGACCGCCGTGGATCTCCCGGAAAGCGTGGACCACGTGAGCTATCTGGCCTTTGGGGACTGCGCGGCACTGAGCAGCGTTGTTCTGCGGAACCCGAACGCGAAGATCGGCGACGGGGATCTGGATGTGTTTATCGACTGCCCGGCGGGGCTGGTGCTGCGGGGCCAGGCGGGCTCCACCCTGGAGGCCTACGCCGCCGCGGCGGGCATCGCCTTTGAAGCGCTGGACTGAGCCCCGGCGCGCTGAGCCTGAAAGCCTGAATGGATTCTTTGGAAGGGGGAGCATTCGATGAAACGGAAATGGTGGATCATCCTGGCGCTGGCGGTGCTGACTGCGGCGCTGCTCAGCGGAGCTGCATCAGCGGATGAGCCCAGCGGCTGGTGCGGCGCAAATCTGACCTGGTACATTTCAAACGAGACCCTGACGATCCGCGGCTCCGGCGCGATGCCGGACTACGAGGATCCCACGTCAGGATCAAGCGCGATACCGTCCTGGTATCAGTATCGCGATCAGTTCTATCGCGTAGAGGTCCGGGAGGGTGTCACCAGCGTGGGCGACAATGCCTTTGCGGGGCAGTCAGTTCTTGCCGTTGAGCTGCCCTCCACGCTGACCCGCATTGGAAGCAACGCCATACCGAACATCATGACCAACATATACTATCGCGGCAGTGAGTACATGTTTGAAGAACTGACGGCCTGCGCGATAGACGCGTACCCCAATACTGTTTACTGCCGGGCCGGCACGCTGGGAAGCATGCGGTGGTCCATCTCTAGCGACGGCTGCCTGGAGATCTATGTCGACACTTTATACATTGTTGATTATGATCTGCCCGGTCTTTCCAACGAGAGGGTCTGGAAGGGATACGGGAAGGACATCACGAATATCCTCTTCAACGGCCGCATCCGAACGGTCAGCGACACTGCCTTTTACAACCTTACTAACCTGCGCTATATCAGATTCCGATTCGCGGACTCCCTTAAGACCATTGGATACAACGCCTTTATGGGATGTACGAGCCTGACGGACGTCTATTTTGACGGCACTCCGGCGCAGTGGCAGACGGTGACGGTCCAGTCCGGCAACAGCGCCATTACAAACGCCACGATGCACTATTCGGCAGGAACCTGCGGCGGGAGCCTGAAATGGTCTCTTGAAGACGGCACATTGAGCATTTACGGTACGGGCGCCATGACCAACTGGAACAGCCCCACCGCGACGCCATGGGCGAATGTCGCATCTTTCGTGGAGCGTATCCGTGTGGGCAGCGGCGTGTATTCCATCGGCACATACGCCTTTGCCAGCTGCAACGCATGTAAAAGCGTCACGATCGAAGCCGGGCCCTCCGTGATCGGCGCGAACGCCTTTTTCACCATGAACAGTCTGGAGCATGTGTATTATAACGGCACACAGGAGCAGTGGAACAGCATCGACATAAAGAGCGGCAACGCGCCGATGACTTCCCTGATGCAACCGCTGCAGGGCAAGTGCGGCGTTCAGGCCAGCTGGAAGATCTCCAACAACACCCTCACGATCACGGGTTCGGGCGCCATGACTGATTACACGGGGACGCTGGCCCCCTGGGACGATCTTCAGGAGTGCTTCAATAAGGTCGTCATCAACGGGCCGACGAACGTGGGCGCGTACGCGTTCTATCTGATGGACGACATTGAAGAAGTGACGCTCTACCCGTCCGTCGTCGACAGCATCCGAGCCAAAGCCTTCTATGGCTGTACGAAGCTGAAAAGCGTGTCAGGACTGAGCAGGATCAGCACGATCCAGACGCAGGCCTTCGCGCACTGCACAAGCCTGACAGGAAACAGCCTTTCCGCGACAGCTTATGTGGCCGACGACGCGTTCTTTGACTGCCCGAAATTCCTTTGCACCGTCACATTTGATCTGAACGGCCGTGGTTCGCCAAAACCCCTGGATCAGGTCGTGCCCAAGGGGCGGAAAATCACCGAGCCCGGATCGCCCTCCGCGCAGGACTGGATCTTCACCGGCTGGTACAGAAATCCCGACACCCAAAGCTATTATCCGTTCAACTTTGATACGGATACCGTGACGAGTGACATGACGCTCTATGCCGGCTGGCGTGAGGACACTCTGCCCGTATCGTTCGTCTCAAACGGCGGCTCCGGTGTGATGTATCCGGTCTTCGTTCTCAGGGGCGGGACACTGGTCCTTCCGGAGAACGCCTTCAATCCGCCGGCTGGCAAGGCATTCAGCGGCTGGAAGGTGAATGATGAAGCATCGCTGAAGCAGCCGGGCGACGCCATCACCGTCACGGCAGATGTCACGGTGACGGCGCAGTGGTACGGCCCGTATACTGTATCGTTCCAGAAGGGCATCGGCAGCGGCACTATGAACGCCATTCAGGTCACGCCAAAAGGCAACTTCTTCGTCCCGAACTGCGAGTTTACACCGCCCGTCGGTGCGGTGTTCAGCAGCTGGCTGAATCTGAGCGACAACATCATCCTGCAGCCCGGCGACCTCATTGTCGTCAGAAACGACCTGATTTTAAAGGCCCAGTACCAAGGCCCCTTCACCGTCACCTTTGACCCCGTTGGTGGAACCGGCACCATGGCAGCCGTCACCGTCGGCTATGGCGAAACCTACACCCTGCCGGAATGCGGCTTTACCCCGCCCGCCGGGAAGAGGTTCGGCAACTGGTACGTGGAAATGGGGGATTCCACCACCCTGCTGTGGCCGCGGTATACCTTGACCGTGACCCAGAACATGACCCTGAAGCCCGACTGGCAGGTCGCCCGGGCCACCTTCAAGGCCAACGGCGGCTGGGGCATCCTGAATCCAGTGGACATGCTGCCTGACAGCAGCGGATATATCACATTGCCGGAATGTTCCCTGAACCCCCCGGACGGCATGATGTTTGCCGGGTGGCTGGTGGGCAATACCGTGTACCAGCCCGGGCAGCGCGCGCCGATCTATGGGAATACCGATGTCCTGGCGCAGTGGACCATCGCGCACTACAACGTGAGCTATGATAAAAACGGCGGCAGCGGCAGCATGGCCTCCTTCACCACCCAGGGCGACACCTTCACGCTGCCCGACTGCGGCTTCACCCCGCCTGCGGGCATGCAGTTTGCCTATTGGATCGTGCCCGCCGCCGTGACCAATTACAAGCTCTATTATCCCGGCCAGACCGTGCAGATCAACGCCAATACCACGGTGCAGGCCATATGGACCATTGCGCCGCCCTCCTCCGTGACGGTCAGCTTTGCTCCCGGCGACGGCAGCGGCAGCATGCCCAGCCTGACTGTTCCCTATAATCAACCTTTTGTCCTGCCCGAGTGCAGCTTCACCCCGCCGGCGGGCTGCGTTTTCTCCCGCTGGAATTTCAATTACGGCTACCACAATCCGGGTGAGGAGGCCACCCTTACAGCAGATACCACCATTACCGCGAATTACCGTCAAATTGAACAGTATACCGTCCTGTTTGACGCGCGTTGGCATGGCACCGCCCCGGAATCCCAGACAGTCACCGAAGGCGGCTATGTAACCGACCCCGGCCCCCTGCATGTTCCCGGCTACACCTTCAATGGATGGCGGATCAGCTACATTGTGTACGATGACAGCGATTATCATTGGGAGGATATTCCCTTTGATTTCAGCCAGCCCATCGATGTATACGTGGAACTGGTGGATCCATCCAACGGAGAAATCACCATTTTCGCCGATTGGACCGAACAGCGGTACACCGTAACGGTCAGCGCGTCGGAGGGCGGTACGGCCTCCATCCGCAACGACCAGGCGGACTGGCAATACGGCAACGGAATCTATGTGGAATGGGAGACGCAGGAGGGCTGGTATCTGGACCGCATCCTGATGATCCCTGAAAACGGTGAGCCCGTGGACGTAACATCCCCCGAATTCAACCAGCCCAATTTCACCGTGCCGGACTGCAACGTGGTGGTGGAGGTACACTTCGTCAACCCCGCGACCCACCATGGCGGCACCTTCGGCGACGGGCTGTACTGGGACCTGGATGCCTGGGGCGACCTGACCATCGGCGGCGTGGGAGCTATGCCGGGCTTCACCTGGGAAAACGAAGCCCCCTGGATGGCATGGAAGGATGAAATCGACAGCGTAAATATCCAGCCCGGCATCACCGCCGTGGGCAATCTCGCCTTTGCAGAGATGAGCAATCTAAGCTATACCAGCATCCCCGACACCGTGACGCGGATCAATTCCATGGCGTTCTATTGCTGCAATGCCCTGGGCGGGATCACCCTGCCCGATGGACTGACCGTCCTCGGGGACAGCGCGTTCCAGGAAACGGCGATTTCAATGGTCGATATTCCCGCGGGCGTGCGCGTGATTGATGAATCGGCCTTTGCTGGATGTGTGAATCTGTCCAGCGTGACGCTGCATGAGGGCCTGGAGGAAATCGGGGATTCCGCCTTTGGGTACTGTGAATCCATCACAGAAATCAGCATTCCCCAAAGCGTTGTCCATATTGGCCCCTATGCGTTTGACAGCTGCACATCCCTGCAGCGGGTGAGCGGCCTGGAGCAGTTGGGTTCTATTCCCGACGGCCTTTTCAACGAGTGCGTCAGCTTGACCGATATCGGGTTCCTGCCCCGGGTGGCCGTGATCCCGGGCGACGCCTTTGCTCGGTGCCGCAGCCTTTCCAGCATCGCTATTCCCAGCACGGTCACGCAGATTGAAGATTGGGCCTTTGACGAATGCGACAGCCTGACGGCGGTCTATTACGAGGGCAGCCGCGCCATGTGGGACGCCATTGCCATCGGCAATTACAATGACGGCCTGGAGCATGTCACGATCTACTGCAAGCTGGCCGTTTCCTTCGAAACCAACGGCGGCTCGGCCATCCCCGAACAGCTGATCAATTACGGCGAATGTCCCACTATTCCCGATCCTCCGTTCGCGGCGGGCAGCCAGTTTACCGGCTGGTACCTGGAGGCCAGTCTGGATACGTTCTATGATTTCTCCGATCCGCTGTATGAGGATACCACCCTCTACGCCGATTGGTTTACCCCCGATCCCGGACGGACCCTGCGCCTGCCCGATCAGCTCACCCGGATCGAAAGCGAAGCCTTCGCGGGCGTTCCCGCCGAAACAGTGGCCGTGCCCCGGAGCGTCACCTATATCGCGGACGACGCCTTCTCCGCGCGCGTCGAATATGTGCTGGGCTTCCCCGGCACTGCCGCCGAAGCCTGGGCCAATGCTCACGGCGCGGCCTTTATCGAAATCGACGACGCGTGGCTGGCCAGCCATTGACTCACATAACGACAAACGCCGCTCTCAGCAATGGGAGCGGCGTTTTACATCTTTGTCAGCAGTTTATTTGCCCCTTCAAAGAGCGGCTCTTTTGACTGCCCGGTCATTTTTCATTCTGATCCGGCAGCTTGGTCTCCGCGCCTTCCGGAATCATCGCCAGGTCGTACGGCGTGGTCTGGTACACAAAATAGTTGAGCCAGTTGCAGAACAGCAGGTTCGCGTGCGCTCTCCAGCTGACCAGGGGCGGTTTGGAGGGATCATCGCCCGGGTAGTAGTGCTCCGGCACGCGGATCGGCTTGCCGGCGGCCACGTCGCGCAGGTACTCCTGCTCCAGGGTGTCAGCGTCATATTCTGAATGCCCCGTGATAAAGATCTGCTTGTGCTCCTTCGCATATACCGCATAGACGCCCGCATCAGGCGAAGACGCCAGTACCTGCAGCCCGGGCAACGCCTCCACGTCCTCGCGCCGCACGGTGGTGTGCCGGGAGTGCGGGACATAGAAGGTATCGTCGAATCCGCGGAACAGGATGCTGTTGCGGTAGTCCGCGTGATGCGGGAAGACGCCGAACAGCTTTTCCGGCAGGGCGATCTTGGGAATCCCGAAATGATGGTACAGGCCCGCCTGCGCGCCCCAGCAGATGTGGAAGGTAGAATGGACGTGCTTCTTCGTCCAGTCCATCAGTTCACAAAGTTCCGGCCAGTAGTCGACCGCCTCGAAGGGCAGGTGCTCGACCGGCGCGCCGGTGATGATGCAGCCGTCGTAGTTGTGCTGCATCACTTCTTCAAACGGCTTATAGAACGCCTGGAGATGTTCCGGAGGCGTATTCGCGGACTGGTGGCTCGCGGGAGCAGCCAGGTCCAGTTCGATCTGCAGCGCCGTGTTCCCCAGCAGGCGCGAAAACTGCACCTCGGTCTGGATCTTCTTGGGCATCAGGTTGACCAGTAGGATGTGCAGCGGGCGGATGTCCTGACTGACAGCGCGCCCCTGCGTCATGACAAAGATGTTCTCGCGGTGGAGTACGTCCACCGCCGGGAGATCGTTAGGGATTTTGATGGGCATGTAAGGCCTCCAGGGCTAAATCAAGTATGATGTAAAACGTATGAAAACAGTCCGTAGTGCGGAGTGCGGAATGCGGAGTACGGAGTTCAAAATCTTCATGATATTGTTCATGATCGTAAGTTGTGAACACTTGAAAGACATCATATAACTCCGCACTCCGAACTCCTCATTCCGCACTAAATCAAATCTTTTCCAGCGCCTGGGCGATGTCCGCGATCAGGTCCTGCGCGTCCTCGAGGCCGCAGCTCATGCGGACCAGTCCGGCGGGAACGCCGGCGGCTTTCAGCTGCTCGTCGGTCATCTGGCGGTGGGTGGTGCTGGCAGGGTTCAGGCAGCAGGTGCGCGCGTCCGCGACGTGGGTCTCGATGGCCGCCAGGCGCAGGGCGTTCATGAAGGTCTCCGCCGCCTCACGTCCGCCCTTCAGCTCAAAGCTCACGACGCCGCAGGAGCCGTTGGGCAGGTATTTCATCGCCCGGGCATAGTAGGGATCGCCGGGCAGGCCGCAGTAATGAACGCGCTCCACCTTCGGGTGGCTCTGCAGGTATTCCGCCACGGCCTGACCGTTTTCGCAGTGCCGTTTCATGCGTACATGCAGGCTTTCCAGGCCCAGGTTCAGATAGAAGGCGTGCTGTGGGGACTGGATAGAACCGAAATCGCGCATCAGCTGGGCGGTGCACTTGGTGATGAAAGCGCCTTCCTTGCCGAACTTCTCGGCATAAGTGATGCCATGGTAGCTCTCGTCCGGCGTACAGAGGCCGGGGAATTTCTCCGCGTGCGCCATCCAGTCGAAGCGTCCGCTGTCCACGATCGCGCCGCCGACCGCCGCACCGTGACCATCCATATACTTGGTGGTGGAATGGGTCACGATGTCCGCGCCCCACTCGAAGGGGCGGCAGTTGACGGGCGTCGCGAACGTGTTATCCACGATGAGCGGCACGCCGTGCGCATGCGCCGCGCGGGCGAACTGCTCAATGTCAAGTACCGTCAGCGCAGGGTTCGCGATCGTCTCGCCGAAAACTGCCTTCGTGTTTGGGCGGAAAGCGGCGTCCAGCTCCGCGTCCGTGCAGTCCGGGGAGACGAAGGTCGTCTCGATGCCCATCTTCGCCATGGTGACGCTGATCAGGTTGAATGTACCGCCGTAGATGCTCGACGAGGCCACGATGTGGTCGCCGCAGCCTGCGATATTGAACAGGGCAAAGAAGTTCGCCGCCTGTCCGGAGGACGTCAGCATCGCCGCGGTGCCGCCCTCCAGCGCGCAGATCTTCGCCGCCACATAGTCGTTGGTCGGGTTCTGAAGGCGCGTATAGAAATAGCCCGGGGCCTCCAGGTCAAAAAGCTTGCCCATTTCCGTGCCGCTTTCATACTTGAAGGTCGTGGACTGCACGATGGGGATCTGGCGCGGCTCGCCGTTGCCCGGGGTATAGCCGCCCTGCACGCATTCTGTGCCAAGCTGATAGCTCATGGTGATGCTCTCCTCTCAACGGTATTGATAGTAGAATACGGTGTCAGGATAGAATGATGAATAGCCGCCATTGTTTTTCTGGTCGACCCGGTACGCGTCCATCTCGATGCGCAGGCCGCTATTGGTGAACCAGACCTCGCCGGTGATCACGTTCCGAGGCGCGTAGTCGAACCAGGCCGTCAGCCAGCCGTGGTTGGGAGTGCTGCCATCCACAGTGACGGTGCCGTAGATGCCCGCGATCCGGTAGAAGAACAGCTCGATGGACATCGTGTTCGGCGCGGTATAGGTCAGCGTGCAGCTGCTCCACTGCGGCTCCTGCGTCCACCAGGATACGCCGTCGCGCACATAGCTGCCGGTATCGTAGCCCGACCAATTCCCGCTGACCTGGTTTGCAGGCACCCAGGCGCGGCTCTTCTCGTAGTTTTTGTAATGGTACGGGAACTCCACCAGCACATAGCCGTTTTCGGTCATGATGACGTCGCAGGTCGTATTCGCCGGCACCGAGTAGCCCATGGGCTTGTAATTGCTGCCGGGGCCGTAATACCCCTTCACGGAACGGCTCAGGCGGCAGGTGCCGATGACGCTCTCGGTCGGGACGCTGTTCAGATTCACGTTGTCCACGCGCTTGAGCCCGGTATAGGCGCGCATCAGTTGGCCATTGTAGGTGAATTCCACCTGCAGCCACCACACGCCGGTATTCACCTTGGAGATGACCCTGACCCGCTGGCCCTTCCACTTGCCGTTGAAGAAGGTGCCGGGCTCGTCATACTTGGTGCTCGGACCGGTCCGGGTGGCCATTTTCTGGTTCAGGGTACCATACGCGTCCGCTTTCGCGGCCGAAAAAGACACAGCGGCCAGGATGACGGCCAGCATCAGGAACCATTTGGAAAAACGTTTCATAAAAAACCTCCTCAGGGTGTATATGGTTTCAGCCACGGTGGCGGGCTTTTCCGCAGGCAAGCAGGACCATCAGGCCTCCCGCCAGTATGCAGAGCAGCCACAGTACGGGCTGCGATTCGTCGCCGGTCTTGGGCACGCGGTAATTGACGATCGTCCCGCCGTTGCAGCAGCGGTCCGTCACATCGGCGTACACGCCGACGTTGACATAGCGCGTCTGGTAGCCGGCGACGGGCGCTTCGATCACATAACAGGCGATGGGGCTCTCAAACCAGGCGTCGTACTGCCACTCCGTCCGGCTGACGGTTTTCCTGTTGAACCCATGCCGGTATACGCTCCCGCCCTGGCGGTACAGGGTGAAATCGATATCATCCCCGGCGCCGCCCTGCCAGACCTTTTTGAACGTAAACGTATCGCTCGGGACGGCGACGTCGTCATAATCCGTCGGATCGGCCGGCGCAAGCCTGCTGAACCGTGCCGTGTAGACCATGTCCTTCAGGAGAGTCAGGTATTCCGGCGCTGGCTCGCCGTCTTCGTCAAACCAGCCGTCGAAAGCGTAGCCCTCGCGTTCGGGTTTGCCCAGGTAATACTCCGTATCCACATTGGCCTCGCGGTAGAAGCTCAGCACATTGGTCTCTATGCCTTCGCCCTGGGTGGTGATGGTGCAGAACACCTTCGAAATCAAGTCGAGATTGGCGTTGATCCAATCGCGCCGGCCGTCGATCCAGGAGCGGAGGCGTTCGATTTCTTCCCCGAAAGTACGGTTGAGGGGCTCGTCGCTGATCTCCCAGTCGGGGTCATAAGTGCCGTACATAGCATGGTCCTGGTTCCAGGACGTATCCAGCTCGTCCTTCCACTGGTCCAGGAGGCCGCCGGAGCGCGTCACCTGATCCAGGAGGCGATCGATATCCTTCCAGCGCTGTTTGAGTTTCGAGGCGAATCCGGGGCGCTGGCGCAGCTCGTCCAGCCAGCCGAACAGGGCGTGGTTGAAGCCCGTGACGTCCACTTCCCGCTGATACATATGATTGCCCCACGCGAGGTCAAAATCCCACAGCGGACCGAAATAGAGCATCCCCTCGTTGCCCTGGTCATCGAAACGGGGCTTGTACAGGTAGCTGCTGGGGGTACCCATGCCATCCTGGTTGGCGGAGACTTCCTGGATCAGCCAGTAATCCACGACCGACTGGACGTCGATCAGGTCGGAATAGTGCTCACCGTCCGCGTTTTTGCCGTCTTCCGCGAAAATGGCGTCGTCCGTCCTCTGCACGTAACCGCGGATATAATTCATCTGCTGCGGGTTATCGTAACCTTCGTCCTCCACGGCAAAGGACGGGGTATCGTTGACCAGCGCCACGTCGTGCGCGGTCGTAAACACGTCTGCCTCCAGCGTGTCCTCGTCAAGGTCGGAATACACGCCCAGCAGGTAGCCGCCGTAGATCACAGGAGTGTCTTTGTCGTCCGCTGTCAGTTCATCGATCTCGATCCGGCCGCTGCCGATGCGCACCTGCTCGAAGAGATAATAACTTCCAATATAATCGCCGTTCATCACCACGTCCACCGGGAAGCCCTGGGGCGTATAGTCCAGCCCGAGCTGTTCGCCGAGCCACATGGTCAGTCGGTTGCGCAGCAGGCTGCCGTCATAGTAATTGGCCAGCAGCACCCAGTGCTTGTTGGCCCCGAAGCCATGGAAGTTCTGCTTCTTGGCAAATTTGATCTTATACGGCTTTTTATCCGCTCTCCAGGTAGTGTTCCCACGGCCGCGGATGTATTCCAGCTTCAGTCCGGTCAGGCTGGACTGGCCTTCATACCCCTCGGGCACCTGCAGATCCATCGTCCCAGTGCAGTTGTAGCTGTGATCATCGCTCTCGTTCATTTTGTCGACTTCGCTCTGCCCGCCGTCAATATGCAGGTAGACCACCGGGATGCAGCTCGGCCGGAATTCTTCCGCCGTTGCCGGACCATGCCATAACGCCAGAACGCATACGAAACACAAAGCCAGAATGATCCTGGTTGGCTGCCTATCGCATCCTCCGGTTAAGAATCCGTTCTTCATCGGCATCCTCCTCGACGCATTGTCCGGTCTGAGGGTTTATACTTCGAATCAATATACCACAGATTGCAGGATGAATAAAGAGCCGTTCCCGAAAAATCCGAAAAAGGAACAGACAATATTCAAAGCATAGCGCAAAAGGCAAAAGGCAAAATTTCATCAGCAGTATTTCCGCTCTTGACTTCCGTGTTATACTTAAACTGTCCCGGGTACGGATATCCCGTCCCGTACGGAAAAGCAATTTCTGAAGGAGTTTCCATGGATCAATATATCGTTACCGGCATGAGCTGCGCGGCCTGCCAGGCGCGGGTCGAGAAAGCCGTTTCCGCCGTGCCGGGCGTGGAGAGCGTATCGGTCAGTCTGCTGACCAACTCGATGGGCGTCACCGGCAGCGCCGCGCCGGCGGAGATCATCCGCGCGGTGGAGAACGCGGGCTACGGCGCCAGCGTCAAAGGCGCGGCCAAGGCAAAGAGCGCCCAGAGCGGCCTGAGCGCAGAGGAGGACGCCCTCGTCGACCGCGAAACGCCGCGGCTCAAACGGCGGCTGATCCTCTCGGCGGGCTTCCTGCTCCTGCTCATGTATATCACAATGGGGCACAACATGTGGGGCTGGCCGCTGCCCGCCTATTTCACGCACAACCATCTGGGGCTGACCCTCACCCAGGCGCTGCTGGCGGCCATCGTCATGATCATCAACCGCAAGTTCTTCGTCAGCGGTTTCGGCGCACTCCGCCATGGCGCTCCGAACATGGACACGCTGGTGGCCCTGGGCTCCTCCGTGTCTTTCGGGTGGAGTCTGTACGTATTCTATCAGATGTGCGGTATGATCACTACCGGACAGGACAATATGACCCTGATGCCGCTGTACCATAATCAGCTGTACTTCGAATCCGCGGCGATGATCCCCGCGCTGATCACCGTGGGCAAGACGCTGGAAGCCCTGTCCAAGGGCCGCACCACCGACGCCCTCAAGAGCCTTTTGAAGCTCGCGCCCAAGACCGCCGTGCTCTGGCGTGACGGCCAGGAGACCGAAGTGCCGGTGGAACAGGTACAGGTGGGCGACCTGTTCGTGGTCCGGCCGGGCGAGAACATTCCCGTGGACGGCGTCATCGTGGAAGGCATGAGTGCCATCAACGAGTCTGCGCTCACCGGCGAATCCGTGCCAGTGGACAAAGGCGAGGGCGACCTGGTCAGCGCCGCGACCGCAAACACCTCCGGCTATCTGCGCTGCCGCGCCACCCGCGTGGGCGAGGACACCACGCTGGCCCAGATCATCCACATGGTTTCCGACGCGGCGGCCACCAAGGCGCCGATCGCCCGCATCGCGGACAAAGTCTCCGGCGTGTTCGTCCCGGCGGTCATCGGCATCGCCCTGATCGTCACCGTCGGCTGGCTGATCGCCGGTGCCGCCTTCAGCGACGCACTGGCGCGCGGCATCTGCGTACTCGTCATTTCCTGCCCCTGCGCGCTGGGTCTGGCGACGCCGGTCGCCATCATGGTCGGCAACGGCCTCGGCGCGAAAAACGGCATCCTGTTCAAGACCAGCGAATCCCTCGAGACCGCCGGCAAGGCGGACATCGTCGCCCTGGACAAGACCGGCACCATCACCGAAGGCGCGCCGCGGGTCACCGACCTGCGCCCCGCCGCCGGGCATACGGAAGACGAACTCCTGCGCAAAGCCTTCGCGCTCGAATCCCGCAGCGAGCACCCGCTCGCCCGCGCCATCGTCCATGAAGCCGAAGCCCGCGGCCTGACCGCGGACCCGGCGAACGACTTTCGGGCCCTGCCCGGCAACGGCTTGGAAGCGCGGCTCTCCGGGCGTCTGGTACAGGGCGGCAGCGGCACATACATCCGCACCGTAGCCTCCGTTCCAGACGCGCTCGCGAAAGCGGCGGACGCGCTGGCGGAGCAGGGCAAGACGCCGCTGTTCTTCGCCGAAGACGGACAGCTGATCGGCCTGATCGCCGTCGCGGACGTGATCAAGGCGGACTCCGCGGAAGCCATCCGGCAGCTGCGCCAGGCGGGCATCCGCGTGGTGATGCTGACCGGCGACAACGAGCGCACCGCCAACGCCATCGGCGTGCAGGCGGGCGTGGACGAGGTCATCGCCGGCGTGCTGCCCGACGGCAAGGAAGCCGTTATCCGCCGCCTGCAGGAGCAGGGCAAGGTGGCCATGGTCGGCGATGGCATCAACGACGCGCCGGCCCTCACCCGCGCGGACATCGGCATCGCCA